>NZ_CAJMXG010000276.1:0-3328 GCF_905219725.1 Oscillibacter sp. CU971 | reverse complement strand
GTCCGGCGGTACACCAACGCCACCGAGATTACCCAGCGCATGGTGGCGGAGCTGATTGACCATATCGACGTGTACCACGCTGAAAAGCAGGACGGCGTTACCACCCAGCACATCACCATCTATTATAACTGTATCGGCACTTTCTCTGTCCCTGACCGCCGGAAAATCCCGGCTGCGGAGATCACCATGGGGACGAGAAAAGTAGTAGCCGTCAGCTACTCCCCGGAGCGGATCGCTTGATATGGTTTTAGACAATAAAAATGCGGAGTGTCCTTCACAGGGTACTCAAACCCTATAAGGACACTCCGCATGGCAAACGCGCCCACTTTTGAACCTGTCGTTTTTTGAGGGGACGAGCTGGCTGACCTTCATTTGGCCTAAAGCTCCACATATTTTTTTGAACCGTCAAGTATTTCTTGGCAGTTGATTTGGAACGAGTTCACTATTATCGTATATACGTTGAATGTAGCGGGAAATCGTTTGCATTTGCACATTATATGAATCCGACATCATCAACTTTTTGAAATAATGCCAACAGAGTCTCTGGCATTCTTTTTGCAAAAGTCTTATGCCCTTCTTCGGAAAAATGTACTCCATCATAGGTCAGTCCGATTCCCCAATCCCGTGTGTTGGCAAAGCCTATATCCAGCAACTGAGCCAGCTCCCTATAGCAGTCGGTAAGCCGGCGGGACTCNTCGATAAGCCGTGTGTCCTGAATCCAGGCACCCAGCTCCATGGGAGGAGGGGCTGCCAGCAAGAGCTTCAGAGCTGCCGGAGTGTTTTCCCGCACAGCCGTCAAACATACTTCCATCCGTCTGGCGCAGACCNCAGCGGTGATTCCGGGCCTTTGGAGCAGATCATTGCTCCCCAGCATCATCACCAGGGCTTCTGCATTGGTACGAAGAAGAGTCTGCCATACTGCCGCAATTTCCCAATCCAGCCTGGGGATGGAGCGGCCATTTTCACCTTCGTTGAAAATCTCCCACCCCTCCGCTTTCAGCCGTCCCGTCCAGCGAACGGGCTCCGGGTAACGCCCGCCCAGATAAGACCGGGAGTCGTAACCGTAAGTATTGGAGTCGCCGAAGCACACGATCCGATGCCCCATAGAACATCACCACTCTCGTTTGATCTCAGCTTCCGCCACCTGATACCGATGGAGAAACTCCTGAAAATCCTGAGCGTTCCGGAGCAGCATCAGCTCCTCGAATCTGCCGCTGACGGTATCCTNAAAGCCCGCCCCCTGTTCTCCCGTGCAGATGCTGGAGCGGATAACGGGAATTTTTCCGGCCTTATCATAGTCGGTAGCGGGTGGCTTCCTGCGTTTACCGAATAACATCATGCCATCCGAAGTTGGATCGAGGGGAGTCCTCTCAGGAACTCCTCCGCATTGCGGTATAGGATTCCATCGGCAGAACCCCGAGAATCCCCAAGGTACAGGACATATTTGCCCACCAGCTTTCCAAATCGCTGTTCCGTAAGCACGCATTTCTCAGCGTCTCGCAGATGCCGGGCCTGTTCGGGCGTTATTTGGCGGCTGTGCTTGATTTCATACGCCGCGCAGCAGTTCTCTTCCCGGTCATAGACCAGCATATCAAATTCCCCGCTGGCGAACTGGAGCTTGCAGACCTTATACCGGCTGCTCAGAGCCTTGGAGGTTTCCAGCAGAATGATGTCTTCCAGCATCCGTCCTCGGACTTCTTCGAGGATTCGGCTGGTGATATTCTCCCGCTCCTTTTCACTCAGGCTGGCAAACAGCTCGTCCTTCATCAGAGCGTGGACAAGCGCCTGAGCCTGGCAGTAACGCATTCCTGGCTGGGTGAAGAGGACATGCTCTACCGGCTCACTGTCCGGCGCGATCGTTTCAATGGGGCAGTCAATGATAAGGTCCAATGCAGCGAGATATTCTTTGATTTCTGCCACATGAACTTTAGAAATTGGAACGAACTACATCGGACAAGGGCATAAAAGGATAATGGTCTGACGATATGCCCACCATCAGATTTTCCATTCAATTTGCAGCTTCTCGCNGGTGGCACGAATGACGGTAATCATCAAATCCACCACCTGCTGCTTGTCCTCAAAGCTGACGTTTTCCCAATCATCCAGGTAATTGGAAATCGTGTCAATCTGCTCCGGGGACACCGCCTCGGCGGTCAGTTTGGCAATCTCGCTGGCAAGGGCTTGACGGCGGCTGTCCAATTCCTCAATCTTGGCGTTGGCGTAGGAGATCAGCACCGGGGTCGCGCCTGTCAGCGTATCCAGCAGCTTTTCGATCTCACTCTCCACCTGGGCCAACTCCGTCTGCTTCGCCGTCAGCTTTGGACTGGCGGCTCTTTTCTTTTTGCGGCCCGTCAGCGTCTTGTAGTCCTCCAGCTTCCTCACCATCTGCTGGTAAACTACCGCCTCCAATTCCCGCATTTTGATAGTGCCACAGCCGGGGCAGGATTTGTTTTCAGCGTGTTTCGTACAGCGCAGATAGAGATACCCGCAGGAGTGGGCCGACATCAGAGCGTAACCGCAATTCCCGCATTTGATTTTCCCGGCCATCCACGAATGACGGGCTTTCCTCGCGGGCTGGTAGCTTTGGCTTGCCATAATTTTCTTTCGCACCCGAAGCCACAACTCGGACGGGATGAAACCCTCGCTGGGAGCCAACACCAACATCTGGCCTTGCAGATATTTGTGCTTGTTGTCGGTGTTGCCTNTGCTNCGATAGTAGTAACAGCCGTTTGTCCCCACGAAATCGGCGGCATCGTTGTAAATCTCCGTTCCCTGGATTTTGAAAAACTCGTAAATGTCCAAATCAGCCATTGCGTAAATTGGATTGCGGAGGATTAGGCTGATTGTTGACCTGGAAAACGGTTTTCCATAGAATGACCTCACGCCTTGGGCCGTAAGCTGGGTGGCGATGTCGTGGAGCGAAATGCGCGGGTCGATATACATATCGTACATCTTGCGAACGAACGCCGCCTCTGTCGGTTCAATCACAAGTTTCTTGGTGTGAATGCCGTCAATGATGATAGGCTCTGTCCGAAAACCGTAGGGCGCACGCCCACCCATTTTGAAACCGCGCTGACACCTGGCGTACCATGCGTCTTGCACCCGCTTTTGGATGGTTTCCCGCTCCAACTGTGCGAACACAATGCAGATGTTCAGCATCGCCCGGCCCATTGGCGTGGATGTGTCGAACTTCTCCGTGGAAGAAATAAATTCCACGTTGTACTCCTGGAATAACACCATCATGTTTGCGAAGTCCAGAATAGAACGGCTGATGCGGTCAAGTTTGTAAACGACTACCCTGGCGATCAGCCCGCGCTTGATGTCATCC
>NZ_CAJMXG010000275.1:0-3353 GCF_905219725.1 Oscillibacter sp. CU971 | reverse complement strand
AAGTGAAAAACGCATCCGTATATTGTTACTAAAAAAGAAAGTATACACCAGTACGCTGAGCCGTACAATCAACCTGCTTTTAGTAAAGGCTATATGTCGTTGACAGATTTCGGCAGGGAATTCTGTGAAAAGACCGTAATAGAGATTGTAACCATCCATTTGCCACCCATCCAACTATAAAGAGGCGACAATACATGACCAACTTCGACCGTTTCCTCACCGACCCCCAATTCACCTCTTTTGCAGGAGCCGCTGCGGCGGCGGAGAAAATCCTGCCCATCGACCTGGCCGCCTGCATTCTGAACTGTCGGCGGGCGATGGAGTGCGGGGTAAAGTGGATGTACTCGGTGGACGGCGCACTGGTCAAGCCC
This sequence comes from Oscillibacter sp. CU971, assembly GCF_905219725.1. Classification (NCBI taxonomy): domain Bacteria; kingdom Bacillati; phylum Bacillota; class Clostridia; order Eubacteriales; family Oscillospiraceae; genus Oscillibacter; species Oscillibacter sp. CU971. The sequence goes on along the minus strand of NZ_CAJMXG010000275.1, from coordinate 2,982 downwards.
TGGCAGGACACCCTTGTAAATCTGATGAACGCCGGGGAGTTCCGGGAGATCGTGGGGAAGGACCTGTGGAAGCGGATGGACCACATCCGCCGCATGGGCAACGCCGCCGCCCACGGGAACAAGGTGCTGACCCGGCCCCAGGCGGAGCTGTGTCTGGAGAACCTGTACATATTCCTGGACTTCGTAGCTTACTGCTACGGGACCGACTATCAGGAGGGGCAGTTTGACCGCTCCCTGCTGGAGGAGCGGCCCGCCGAACCGGCGCCGGCCCCAACTGTCCCCGACGTGGATCTGGATGCCCTCATCGCGGAGAACCAGGCCCTCAAGGCGGAGCTCACCGCCCGGCGGGAGGAGCAGAAACAAACCTATGTACCCAAGCCCCTGGACCTCACCGAGTACGAGACCCGCAAGCTGTACATCGACGCCATGCTCCTGGACGCCGGCTGGACGCAGGGGCAGGACTGGCTGAACGAGGTGGAACTGCATGGCATGCCCAACAAGTCGGGGATGGGGTATGCCGACTATGTGCTCTACGGCTCCGACGGCCGTCCCCTGGCGGTGATCGAGGCCAAGCGCACCTGCGTGGATGTGTCCAAGGGCCGCCAGCAGGCCAAGCTGTATGCCAATATTCTGGAGGAAAAATACGGCCGCCGCCCGGTGGTCTTTCTCACCAACGGCTTCGATACCCGCATCGACGACGGAGCCTATCCGGAGCGGAAGGTTGCGGCCATCTACTCCAGGCGGGACCTGGAGAAGCTGTTCAATCTGCGCGCCATGCGGACAAGCCTGGCAGATGTGACGGTGGATAAGGACATCGCCGGGCGCTGGTATCAGGAGAGCGCCGTCAAGGCGGTGTGTGACAGCTTTGCGCAGAACCGGCGCAAGGCCCTGCTGGTCATGGCCACCGGTTCGGGCAAGACGAGAACGGTCATCGCCCTGTGTGATGTGCTTTTGCGCCGCGGCTGGGTGAAAAATATCCTGTTCCTGGCCGACCGGAACTCCCTGGTCACCCAGGCCAAGCGCAGCTTTGTCAACCTGCTGCCCAGCCTGTCGGTGACTAACCTGTGCGAGGAGAAGGACAACACCGCCGCCCGGTGCGTCTTTTCCACCTATCAGACCATGATGAACTGCATCGACGCGGTGAAGGACGAGGAGGGCAAGCTGTTTACCTGCGGTCATTTCGACCTGGTCATCTGCGACGAGGCCCACCGGTCCATCTACAACAAGTACCGGGACATTTTCAGCTACTTCGACGCCCCGCTGGTGGGCCTCACCGCCACTCCTAAGGACGAGATCGACAAAAACACCTATGAAGTTTTTGAGCTGGGGAACGGCGAGCCCACCTTCGGCTATGAGCTGGCCCAGGCGGTGGCAGACGGCTTCCTGGTGGACTTCATGAGTGTGGAGACCCGGCTGAAATTCCTGGAGGATGGCATCGCCTACGACGAGCTGTCCGCCGAGGATAGGGAGACGTACGAAAATACTTTCGAGGATGAGAACGGAGAACTGCCCGAGAAGATCAGCTCCTCCGCCCTCAACGAGTGGGTCTTTAATGAAGATACCATCAAAGAGGTCTTGAACATCCTCATGACCCACGGTCTGCGCATCGACTACGGCGAGAAGCTGGGCAAGACCATCATCTTTGCCAAGAACCACCGCCACGCTGAGAAAATCCTGGAGATTTTTGGAAGGGAATACCCCAACCTGCCCGGCTATGCCATGGTTATCGACAACTATATGACCTACGCCCAGAGCGCCATTGACGACTTCTCCGACCCGAAAAAGCTGCCCCAGATTGCCATCTCGGTGGATATGCTGGACACCGGCATCGACGTGCCTGAGGTGCTGAACCTGGTATTTTTCAAGAAAGTGATGAGCAAGGCCAAGTTCTGGCAGATGATCGGGCGGGGTACCCGGCTGTGTCCGGGCCTGCTGGACGGGGCGGACAAAGAGAAGTTCTATATTTTCGATTTCTGCGGAAATTTTGAGTTTTTCCGCATGAATGACAAGGGAAAACCCGCAGTCAGCCGCCTGCCTCTCCAGGGTGCGGTTTTCCAGCTCAAGGCCCAAATCGCGTATAAACTCCAGGATCTGGCCTATCAGACAGAGGGGCTGACCGCTTTCCGCCAGGGGTTGGTGGAGGACATGGCGGCCAAGGTTCAGGCGCTGAACCGGGAGAACTTCGCCGTCCGCCAACATCTGTGGTACGTGGAGAAGTTCAGCAATGTGGAAAGCTACTCTGCCCTCAGCTATGAGGACACGCTGAACATCGGAGAGGAATTGGCCCCGCTGATTGCCCCAGACGGGGACGACCCCAAGGCGGTCCGCTTCGACGCGCTGATGTACGGCATCGAGTTGGCCTGCCTCGCCGGGGAGAAGTATACCCGCGCCCGGAATGATCTGCTGAAAAAGGTGCAGGGAATTGCCAGCGTTGCCAACATCCCGGCCATTCAGGCACAGTCTGAGCTGGTTGACAAGATTCTCCACACAAACTATCTGGATGACGCAGGAATCAACGAATTTGAGCACATCCGGGAGAGCCTGCGGGATTTGATCAAATATATTTCTGTTGAGATGGCCCGCTACATCACCAACTTCGACGACGAAATCCTGTCTATCGACTGGAGGGAGTCTCAGTTGGAGAACGATGATCTGCAAAACTACAAGGCCAAGGCGGGGTACTATGTCCGGCAGCACCAGGACGAGGCGGTCATTGCCAAGCTGAAGGGCAATGTCCCGCTGACAACAGAGGATGTGGCTGCGCTGGAGCGCATCCTTTGGAGCGAGGTGGGCAGCCGCCAGGACTACGAGGCAGAGCTGGGGGCCAAGCCCCTGGGGGAGTTCGTCCGGGAGATCGTAGGGTTGGATATGCACGCGGCGAAGGAGGCCTTTTCCCAATACCTCACCGATACCAGCCTGGACAGCCGTCAGATCTATTTCGTGAACCAGATCGTGGAGTATATCGTCCGCAACGGCATGAGG
>NZ_CAJMXG010000274.1:0-3370 GCF_905219725.1 Oscillibacter sp. CU971 | reverse complement strand
GCCATGTGGTGGGCATACTCGGCGTAGGCCGCGTCCCCGGCCTCCCGGATCTCGGACCTCGAAATGCCGGGGAAATACCGCTGGAGGATGTTGTAGATTTTTTTGGTGAAGTCCTTGGGCCGGTGGAGGCCCACGTAGTCATAGATAAATTTCGTGTCCTTGATTTCCGGGCAGTTCCCGGCAATGACCTCCGGGTAGTAGGCCACCACGGGGCAGTTGTAGTGGTTGTCCCCCAGGCCCTCGTCCAGGTTGTAGGTCATGCAGGGATAAAAAACGGCGTCCAGGCCCAGCTTGGAGAGGAACTGGATATGCCCGTGGGCCAGCTTGGCCGGGAAGCAGGCGGTGTCGCTGGGAATGGTGGCCTGGCCCTTGAGGTAGAGGTCCCGGCTGGAAAGGGGGCTGTGGTACACGGCAAAGCCCAGCTTGGTGAAGAAGGTGTGCCAGAAGGGCAGCAGTTCCCACATATTGAGGCACAGGGGAATCCCGATCTTCCCCCGCTTTCCGGGAACGGGCTTGTAGCCCAGAATCAGCTTCCGTTTGTAAGCGTACAGGTTCCGCTCCCCGCTGTCGGCCTTTCCGGTGACGGGGCGGTCGCAGCGGTTGCCGCTGATGAAAGTCTCTCCCCCCGCGAAGGTGTTGACGGTGAGCTGGCAGTTGTTGCCGCAGAGGCCGCACACCCGGCTCTCCGTCTCCTGGGTGAAGTTCGCCAGGGCCTCCCGGCTCAAAAGGGCGCTCACCTTCCCCGGAACGGCCTTGCTCCGGCCGTAAAGGGCCGCGCCGAAGGCCCCCATGAGCCCGGCGATATCCGGGCGGATAACCTCCACCCCCATCTCCTTTTCAAAGGCCCGGAGCACCGCCTCGTTGTAGAAGGTGCCCCCTTGGACCACCACGTTCCTGCCCAGCTCCTCGGGGCTGGCGGCCCGGATGACCTTGTAGATGGCGTTTTTCACCACGGAAATGGAGAGGCCCGCCGAGATGTTCTCCACGCTGGCCCCGTCCTTCTGGGCCTGCTTCACGCTGGAGTTCATGAAGACGGTGCAGCGGCTTCCCAGGTCCACGGGCCGGTCCGCGAAGAGGCCCAGCTCCGCAAAGTCCTTCACGTCGTGGCCCAGGGCCTGGGCGAAGGTCTGGAGGAAGCTGCCGCAGCCGGAGGAACAGGCTTCATTTAAAAAGATGTTGCTGATGGCCCCGTCCTCGATTTTAAAGCACTTCATATCCTGCCCGCCGATGTCGATGATAAAATCCACATTGGGCAGGAAATGCCTTGCGGCGGTGAAATGGGCCACGGTTTCCACCACGCCGTAGTCGCCGTGGAAGGCGTTTTTCGCCAGCTCCTCGCCGTAGCCGGTGGTGGTGACGGAGGCCACCTGCAAGGCCGGATGCTCGTCGTAAAGCTGCTGGAGCACGCCCCGGATCAGGGGCACGGGATTGCCAAGATTAGGCCGGTAGTCCGTAAACAGCAGCCGGGCCTCCTGGTCGATGACCGCCACCTTGACGGTGGTGGACCCGGAGTCGATGCCAATGTGGACCGGGGCGGCGTAGTCCGGGCCGAAGGGGGCCCGGGCAACCTTCGCCCTGGCGTGGCGGGCCTGGAAGGCCGCGTATTCCTCCCGGGTCTCAAACAGCGGCGGCTGGCTCCGGTAAGTCTCGGAGGCCCCCCGCTCCCGGANGCGGTCCGCCAGCGCGCTTAAATCGAAGCTCTGGTCGGCGTAGAACGCCGCGCCCAGGGCCACAAACAGAAGGCTGTTCTCCGGGCAGGTCCCGGCGACGCCTAAGGTTTTGTCAAAGCTCTNCCGGAGGCATTTGGANAAGGTNAGCGGCCCGCCGAGATACAGGACGTTTCCCTTGATGGGCCGNCCCTGGGCCAGGNCCGCGATGGTCTGGTTCACCACCGCCTGATAGATGCTGGCGGCGATGTCCGTGGCCCGCGCGCCCTGGTTGATGAGGGGCTGCACGTCGCTTTTGGCGAAGACGCCGCAGCGGGAGGCAATGGTGTAGGTCTTTTCCGCCGTCTGCGCGGCCAGGTCCATCTCGTCGGCGGTCATTTTCAGCAGGGTCGCCATCTGGTCGATGAACGCCCCGGTGCCCCCGGCGCAGGAGCCGTTCATGCGGACCTCCATGCCGCCGGTGAGAAAGAGGATCTTCGCGTCCTCGCCCCCCAGCTCTATTACCACATCGGTGCCCGGGACCAGCCGTCCCGCGGCCACCCGGGTGGCGAAGACCTCCTGAACAAAAGGCACGCCCACGCTCTCCGCCATGCCCATTCCGGCGGAGCCGGAAATGGCCAGCTCCGCCCTTCCGGACGGGACATACTGCCCGGCCACCCGGCGCAGCAGCTCCTCGGACTTCTCCAAAATATGGCTGAAGTGCCGCTCGTAGGTGCTGTATACGATGTTGTCCGCGCCGTCCAGCACCACGCATTTGATGGTGGNGGACCCCACGTCAAGGCCAATCTTCAAGCCGCGCTCCTCCTTTAGGCAAACGATTACCCGCCGTCCATCCGGCAGGAACCGCAAAGTATCATATCTTTGGTATCATACACGCTTTCGACGACTTTTTCAATCGGAAATCCCTTTCAAAACTGTAAAGAACCTGTTAAAAATGGCCTGTCCGACCGGGCTTGCGGATTCTCCGGGGACGTGCTATACTCATCTTATTCACGACGAAAGCGAGGCATGACCATGAAAACCGTACTCCTCCACTGCTGCTGCGCCCCCTGTTCGTTGAGCTGCATCGACCCCCTCCGCTCCGAGGGCGTTGAGCCCGTGGNTTTCTGGTACAACCCCAATATCCACCCCTGGAAGGAGTACCAGGCCCGGCGGGACTGCCTGCTGGAGTACGCCCCCGCCATCGGCATGGAGGTGCGGGTGCGGGAGGACTATGGCTTAAAGGAGTTCTGCCGCCAGGTGGCGGGGGACATTGACCACCGCTGTACCTACTGCTACGAGCACCGGATCGAGGGAACGGCGAANTACGCCGCGGAGCACGGCTTTTCCTCCTTCACCACCACCCTGCTGGCCAGCCTCTACCAGGATCACGAGGGCATCGTCCAGGCTGCGGAGCGGTACGCGGCGCAGTACGGCGTGGAATTTTTCTACCGGGACTTCCGGCCCAATTTCCGGGAGGGCAACCGCAGGGCCAGGGAGCTGGGTTTTTATATGCAGAAATACTGCGGCTGCGTCTTCTCGGAGCAGGACCGTTATCAGAAGCAGATCGACCGTGACAAGGAAAAATTCCTGGAGAACTGACGCAAAAAACCGTGAAGCAAACAAAAGAACGACCGAAGGGCTTGCGCCCTTCGGTCGTTTTGGTGCGCTGAGACTTCGTTGCCGTCGCTCCGGCCCGGTTCATCACCAGACAACCAGAGCGC
>NZ_CAJMXG010000273.1:0-3370 GCF_905219725.1 Oscillibacter sp. CU971 | reverse complement strand
CAAATCCTTTGAAAATCGTAGCCGGTAGTGTTACCCTCATCGTATCAGATGGGCGAAGAAAAATCAATCACAGGGGGTGACGGTGTTGAAAGAGACTGTCTACAAAAGCTACGAAGAGTTGCCGCTGTTCCTCAACGCAAAGATGGTGGCGCAGGTGCTGGGCATCGCTCCATCCAGTGCCTATGAACTCATGCACGAATCAAATTTTCCCGTTCTGAAAGTTGGCAGCAGGATGGTGGTACCCAAGGAAAAGTTCATCCAGTGGGTAGNGCAAAACACAGGGGGTGGCTGTTGATGCTCTGGCAGTACGCAAAACAAGATACGGTCAAAAACTTTTTTCCTCTGCCCAACGAGATTTTTTCTCTGAAGTTGTCACCCGGTGCACTGGCCATCTACTCCTACCTGCTCTTCTGTGAGGACCGTAAAACCTACCAGTGCTATCCAAGCTACCAGACCATCGGGAATGCGGTGGGAATGAGCATCAACACCGTTCGAAAGTACGTTGCGGAGTTGGAGGAACGTGGGTTGGTCGTTACAGAACCGACATTCATCATCACGAGAAATGGCCGCAAGCACAACGGCACCTTGCGCTACACCATCCTGCCGATCCAAAATGCAGTGGACCTCTACAATCAACGACAGCTCCGGCGGCTGGAGGAAGCAGTAGAACGGATGCGTGTCCGCAAAAAGTTGGAGGGTAATGAGGAACACCCCGCATGAGCGCCTGTGAGCCGCTGTGTGCAATTCTTCTATCGAGGGTAGGGCAGAACCCCAGGGAAGCAGTCTGCGCCAAAATGCGGCGAGTTACGAGGGACGAAAGAAATAGCAGGAGAAAGCCCTGGCGCTTTCCGCGCGCCAGGGCGGGTACTTCTGCCCGCAGTGCGGGCAGTTGCGGGGACGAGGGTTGACGCTTTTTTGACGGAGGAGAAAACTGATTGACGCTGATATTTCCAAAGCTCCTCCTAAGCCCCACCATTGAAGGGTTTCGCATGACGCTAATTTGAAATAAGGGGGGAAATTCCGGCATGAACGAAGATAAAAAGCGGCACACGGTTTGGCTCACGTCAGATGCGTGGAGCCAGGTAGAAACCAGCTATACAAAAGACAACTGTACCACGAAAAACGAGTACATCGAAAAGGCGATCCGGTTCTATACCGGCTACCTGAATACGCAAAACGCTGCCAGCTATCTCCCGCGCGTCCTTGCGGATGTGCTGGAGGGCAAGCTGGGGGCGCTGGGTACTCGGATCGGCAAACTGCTGTTCAAGCTGGCCGTGGAGCAGGACATGATCGCAAACATCACGGCGGCGGTGAATGAGGTTCACCTGGATGACTTGGAGCGCCTGAGAGCACGGTGTATGAAAGAGATACGGAAGACCAATGGCGTGATTGATCTTGAGGACGCCGTCAGGTACCAGAATGGATGGGATGATTAATGGTCAGGCTGATTCAGAAAAGCGGATACATCAAGTCTGGTGGTGCCTCTGGGTATATGAAGTACATCGCCACACGCGAACGGGTAGAAAAGCTGGAGGGGAGCGGTCCAGTGACGAAGGGCCAGCGGCAGCTCATCGAAAATCTGCTCCGGGATTTTCCTGACGCCACTGAACTGGAAGAGTGCAATGATTATCGTTCAGTACCGACCACCGGCAACGCCTCCTCGTTAATCCCCGCAGTGCTGGATATCAACGCCCACAGACTCACCGACAGGGACGGCTACATGAGGTACATAGCTACCCGGCCTCGTGTAGAGCGTCATGGTGAGCACGGCCTGTTCAGCAATCGACCAGTGTCGCTGGACGCTGCTCTCAAGGAAGTTCAAGAGCACAGTGGAAACGTGTGGACGTTCATCTGGTCCCTGCGGCGGGAGGACGCAGCCNGGCTTGGCTACGACTGCGCGGAGAGCTGGCGAAAGCTGATCAAGGCTCATCAAGTCGAGATAGCGGAAGCTATGANGATCCCGNCGGACCAGCTTCGCTGGTGCGCCGCCTTCCACGATGAAGGTCATCACCCCCATGTCCACGCCATGGTCTGGTCTGCCGATCCGAGCCAGGGCCGATTGACCAAGGAGGGCGTCAAGNTGATTCGCTCCAAACTCACCAATGATATTTTCCAGGATGAGATGTACACACTCTATCAGGAGAAGGATATCTCCTACAAGGACTTGGTCGCTGCGGCTCGTCGGTCTATGAGAGAGTTGATAGAGAAGATGCGGACAGGCTTCTGCGACAGCCCTGTGATTGAAAACAAGCTGCTGGAGCTGTCACAGTCGCTGGAAACTGTCAAGGGCAAAAAGATCTACGGCTACTTGAAAAAGCCGGCCAAAGCTCAGGTGGATGCAATCGTGGATGAGCTGGCGAAGCTCCCGGNGGTGGCGGAGTGCTATGAGGTTTGGAACGGTCTGCGTGATGAACTGGAGAACTACTACAAGGATACGCCTCGCTGGCGGCTGCCGCTCTCGCAGCAGAAAGAATTTCGTGCAATCAAGAATCTGGTAATCCAGGAGGCGGAGAATCTGCGATTGGGCGTGTTCAGCTTTGAGGATGCGGAGATGAACGATGAGTCGGAAGCGGTCTCTGAAGTTTTGCCGCAAGGCGTTGAATATAACGAAGTGTTGGAGTATCACCAAGCGGCAGCGCTGCTCCGCAATGACGATGTCACGTGGGCAGAAAAACGAGAAGCGGCGCAAATGCTGGAGCGGTTGTGGGACAAGGGCTTTGCCTCGGCCGCGTATCACCTGGGCAAGGCGTACCGGGATGGCCTTGGCGTGCTGCCAGATGATGAAAAGGCGGAGAAATGTTTCCGACGCTCTGCCGCGATAGGGGGCGCACAATCGCAGTACGCTCTGGGAAGGTTTCTCCAGAGACAAGGACGAATGGGCGATGCAGCGGCGTGGTATGAGCATGCCTGTGAATCGGGAAATCAGTACGCTCAGTATCGTCTTGGGAAGATGTGCCTTCTGGGTGATGGTGTTTCGAAAGATACTGAAAGGGCGGTTCAGTTGCTGAGCGCTTCCGCCAGTCAGGGAAATCAATACGCGCAGTACGTCCTCGGCAAACTATACCTCCAGGGGAAAGAGGTAGGACAAGATCAAGAAGCGGCGGAATACTGGCTGACGCGATCTGCCGCTCAAGGCAACAGCTATGCGCAGCTTCTCCTGGACCATCGGCAGCGTGATCCGTCTGTTCTCCTCTGTACTTTGAGGCTCCTCCGTCACGTCAGCAATATTTTTTGGGAAACGCTTCCACCGCCCAACCCGTCGGGCGGTCACGTGGAGAGCAAGCTCAGACAGAGAATCCGTGAGAAGAAGATTGCGATGGGACATAAGCCAGATGATCACGAGGAGTACCAGGGTCCGTCGATTTTTATG
>NZ_CAJMXG010000272.1:0-3383 GCF_905219725.1 Oscillibacter sp. CU971 | reverse complement strand
TCCCGATAGTTGTCCCAGCGTTCTTCGGCAAGCTGGACGGCGATGCGGGCCAGCTGCTTTACAATGCCGTCCCTGCCGGGAACTTCAAACCTCGATTCCAGGGCCGTCGTGACAGACGGTTCATGCTTGCGCCCGTATTGCCACAAGTCCGGGTAGAGAGCGCCTTTCTTCTCGCCGGTGTCCGTGACGTCGAACACAAACCGGACGTATGGCTCGCTGCCCGAATAGCTGACCAGGCCGATTCCCGTAGTACCCCGCCAGACATACCGGCGCATACGCTTTTTCCAGAGGTCATACTCGGCGCAGGCAATGGCGTCCGGCCTCTGGGCGAAAATCATGGCTTGTTCCAGAAACTCATACTTGTATACACGGCCTGCGGTCACAAGGAACTCCGTCCAGATTCGGTAGTCTTTTGTAAGCCGGAGCGTGGCCGCGTCCGCTTTTTCCATGTAGATTTCCAACTTGCTGGGCATCTTGCCGGCATCCTCCTTTCAAGTATTCGGGCAGGTTTTTGCAATAATTTGACCTGCGCCGCCAGCAAGCACCCGCTGCCCTTGCCAAAGGGCAGAAAAAGGGGCGGCTGGAGGAGAAGGGGCTAACTTACAGGCGGATGGACGCATATGGAAAAAATTGCGCAAAATTCGCGGTTCCTCTTGCTTTTTCCGGCTAAAGGTCTATACTANATAAATAAGAAAACTTGGACACCAGCAAATTTGAAAGGAGATTTTTTATGAAATACATCACAGACACAGATAAGGTACTCACGGCTGCTAAAAAGTACGTTGATGCGGCAAAATTGCCGGACGAGAATTCTACTGACGGTGAGTCTTTCATCCGTAGACTAATGCGTGAAACCCCAGACGATTCTAGGTTTGACCTTTTTAGAGATATACAGAGCCTCCTGGATGCTGACGGTCGTGCGATTGCGTTGGCTGCCATTTGGCCATTCTCAGTCACCGGCAACATGGAGCCCTGTGCGGATGGTTATTGCACAAAAGAGGAAATCATAGAATGGTTCGCTTCCTGCAATCCCGAGAAATTGATGGATTCGATTAACTTCAAATTACTTTCGAGGCTGCCTGATGTAATCACTGTCTTTCGTGGTATGAATGGCCTTAGTATAGATGACCTGCGTGACTTAGAGCCTGCCGATGCGGTCTCTTGGACCATAAATCCCATTGTAACTATATTGCATCAAGACGATAGGTTTGGTCTCGATGCTGCCGGAAACGCATATAAAGCCTCTATCAAAAAAGAAGATGTTTTGGCATACTTCTGTAATGCGGATATGGAGATTGTCTTGAATCCGAATAAATTGTTCGACATCAAAGAAATTAACGATGCGGAAGAGATGCTCAGTAATGGTGACCCACTCGATTTGGTGGGCGAACAACTTAGGTGGCAAAGCGAATATGTGAACAACGAAACTTATCGAGAACTTTTTGAAAAGTTGGAACCTTTGGGGCGCGTTAACGAGTTAATTGAAGCAACCATGGACTTTGAGAAGCGCAAGGCACTTGTTAAAGAACTGTTGGGTAAGTTTTTGTAATCGCTTTTCCACCGTGATGCTGTGGAGCAAACGAAAGCTATCCTCCTGAAGCGTTGCAATACCCAAAACACCTGATTGGTTTCCACTTTCGGCAAAAGTAGTAAATTAGTAGTAAATTTGATGGATAAAAGCCCTGGACCCATTGTATTGCAATAGGTCCAGGGCTTTTACTATGTTTTCACATTGGAAAGTCAGTTTGAATTTTGCCGCTATGAGCTTAAAGGCGGTGAGGGTAAGGAATACAAAGACAAGGGCTACTCTGGCAAGAACATTGAGCGCCCCGACTTCCAGCGGCTTCTGCAGGACATCCGGCTGGGCCTGATTAAGCGGGTGATCGTCTACAAGCTGGATCGGATTAGCCGTTCCATCGTGGACTTCGCAAAGCTCATGGAACTGTTCAAGCAGTACGATGTGGAGTTTGTGTCCTGCACAGAAAAGTTTGACACTTCCACACCAATGGGCCGGGCGATGCTCAATATCTGCATTGTCTTTGCCCAGCTTGAACGCGAAAGCATCCAGATGCGTGTGCAGGACGCTTTCTATTCCCGGTGTACCAAAGGCTACTATATGCGGGGGCGGACGCCATACGGTTTTGATACCGAGCCCATCGTCATGGACGGGATCAAGACAAAGAAGCTGGTAGAAAATGCGGAAATGGATTTTGCCGAGCTGATGTATCAAATGTATGCGGAGCCGGGCAATTCCTACGGCGACATATCCCGGTACTTTGCCGAGAACGACATCAAGGTTTATGACAAGTCCCTAAAGCGCGGGTTTATTGCTCAACTGCTGAGAAACCCTGTCTACGTCCAGGCCGATATGGACATCTACGAATACTTCAAGGCCCAGGGCGTAAAAATCGAAAGTCCCCCGGAAATGTTCACAGGGGACAATAGCTGTTATCTCTATCAAGGGCGCGAGGGCGAGGAGCCGATCCTCGTGATTGCTCCCCACCAGGGGCGCATCCCCTCCCAGCTCTGGCTGACTGTTCAGCGCAAGCTCTCACAAAACACGACATTCCAGAATGGCCGGAAATGCCATAACACATGGCTGGCCGGGAAAATCAAGTGCGGGCGCTGTGGTTATGCCCTGGCAAGTTTGAACGCCAGAAACGGTGTTACCTATTTGCGGTGCAAGCAACGGGCAGACAATAAGAGCTGCGAGGGTGCCGGTACGCTGACCGCGCAAAACATGGAGGCGTTTGTCTACGGCGAGATGGTTAAGAAGATGCGAAAATTCCACACGCTGAAAGGCGGTAAGGAACAAAGCTACAATCCGAAGCTGACCGCCGCCCGTGTTGCCCTGGCAAAGACGGAAAGCGAGATCGAGAAACTTCTGGACACTTTGTCCGGCGCTAATCCGCTTCTCCTGCAATACGCAAATACACGTATTGAGGAACTGGATGCGGAACGGCAGAAACAGCTCCGGCTGGTCGCAGACCTCACCGCTAATTCTGTTTCCGCTTCACAGATTGACAGCATTACGGGCTATCTCGATGACTGGGAGTCCGTGAGCTTTGACGATAAGCGCAAGGTGGTTGATATACTCATATCACAGATTGACGCTACCAGTGAGAGTGTTACAATCCACTGGAAAATCTAAAACCTTTTCACTTGGCATTATGCCCTTGTAAAAAATAGTTTAAAAATGTGGTTATACTTACAGCTGATGAATATGGGAACCTTATAACAAGATTGTTGAATTTAGTACGCTCTTTCTTTCCGGACGGTGAGGTTTTCATTGACTCCTTTTTACAAAACAAGAAAACAGAGTAAACCCATGCTTGTTAAACACTGATACCAAGGTAAGGATATGGGGTAGTGTTAAACTATTA
>NZ_CAJMXG010000271.1:0-3409 GCF_905219725.1 Oscillibacter sp. CU971 | reverse complement strand
GCGCAGAGCTGTTTGCCAAGCTCCACGGCGTCGGCCGGCTGCCCGAGCTGCCGCAGTTCCCGGCTGTACGCCGCCAGTGCCAAGGCGGACGCCTCGTCCGCGTACAGAGTCGCTCTTCCAATTTGATTTTGCTGGATGTGGTTTTGGAAAAATTGAAGCAGCCTGGGAAGCTCTTTTTCAAGGTTTCCCAGGCTGTCCGGTTTGAGTTTCCCACACTTCTCTGCGATGAACTGGCAGACCTCCGGCGCGACGGCAAGCTGGGGATGCTCCTCCGCCGGAAGGGCGGGGAGGCTGTAGGCGGCCTTGANATCCTCGTTCCAGTCCTTGTGCTCCGGCTGGAGGACTGAGACACAGCGATATCCACAATCCCGCAAAATCTCGGCAAGCCGCCCATTGGCCTCGATGCCCNCCGCGTCGTGGTCGAGGCAGAGGAGAACGTTGCGGATATTGGGGTTCTGCTCCAGCATCCGGAGCATGGCGTGCTCACTGGTGCCGCAAAGGGCGGCGTAGCTGTGGGACTGCCAGCCCTTTTGGTACAGCGTGAGGAAGGAGAGCAGGTCGACCGGAGCCTCGAAGACGTAGAGCCGATCGCTGGTCCCGGTGAAGTGGAAGCTGTACCGTGCGTCACAGCCCGCAATGTTCAGCTTGAGTCCGGGTCCGGCACTGTTGACGCTCCTTTTATGAGCGTGGCGGGCTGTACCATGCACATCCTTTCCGACGAATACGGCATTGTGATATTCCCGGTCGCTGCCTTTTGGCCTTTCGCGGCTTTCGTAGATCAGGCCGGCATGAACGAAGGCGTCCAGCACACTCCGGCTGATATGACGCTGCTGGAGCAGGTAGGCGTAGACCCGGCGCATGGTGCTGTTCCTCGGAGGAAGAATGAATTCCTTTTTCTCCTTCTTCTTCGGCGGCGCAGCCCGGATCTCGCCCTGTTCACCGTTCAAGAGGCAGGACATGGCCTCCGGGTAGCTCAGGCCATAGAACTTCTGGACAAACGATATCGGCCCGCCGCCCTCTTTCGTAGCATGGTCGTACCACTCGTTTCCACGGACGGTGACGCTGTGGTCGCTTGCGAGGCGGCTTTCCCGGCCTTCCCGCAGGAGCTTTTCTCCCTGGCTGAGAAGAAAGGCTTCCAGGTCTACGGCGGCGGCGCGCTGCTTTTGGGTATCGGTAAATTCAACATAAGGCATGATAGCACCCCCTATAAAAATGTGGAGCGGGTAATCCGTGACAATGCTTTTCAAATGTGGTAAACTGTAGAAAAAAATCAATTTTTGAAAGTACGGTGTCTAAATATGGGCGGGAAGAAGAAAGCGAATACCTCAAAAAACTGGTCTCTGGCGGGAGAGCCGGTCTGCTCCACGCCGCTGTCTCCTTCCGAGGAGCGTGCGTTCAAGGAACCGATCTCTTCTCTGCGTTACGCCACCGCTCAGATGCGGAAGAACACCCCGGACACCTTCCAGAACGGCGAGGCGATGAAACAGGGAGAAAAGGCCGCTAGGGCCTCCTTGGGATTCTTCTTTAAATACTTCGGGGGAAAGTACCAGCGGCAGGACATCGCATCGGCGTTAGCAAAGGTGGCCGCACTGCCAGGACCAATCGTGGACCACTGCAATTGGTCCAGCTGTTATATGCTGGGTGCGGCGCTGTGGCTGCTGGATTATGTGGAGAGGGAAGAGCTTTGGGAAGAGCTCGTTCCTCTTCTGCCGCCGGAACTTGACGAGGAAATCGATTATTCAACGCCAGATGTGGACGATCTTTCCTATTCCCGTGACCATATGCTAGGACTCATGAAGGTGTTCATAGAGCGGAAAGGGGAGCAGCGTCAAGCGTTTCGCAAAGTTTGGGATCTAGTGGATAAAAGAACTGTGGTCAGGCTGAAGGATGAGTTCAAGGATGCTCTGCTGGACTACTTTGACCGCTATCTGGAGGTTTGTACCCGTGTAAAACCGCCTGCTGGGCCCGACGGCGGTGGAGCGGCACCCATGCTGAGCCAGCCATCCCTCAGCGACCCGTTTGGAATCAATGCTTTGGACAGATGCCAGGATTTTAACCCTGCTAGGGATCACGCAGACATGTGGTTCCTGATGAACACAATGATGCTGATCGGCAAGTCACCGGAGAAGGTGCGGGGGACACTTTATTTCCGCCGGTCCTCTGAACTCCTGCAAGGCTTTCAGGTGCAGGACCCCTATATGATCTGCGCGGCATATCTGCTCTTGGAGCGGGACAGCGACGTGTTGGCAAATCTGAATGCACTTACTGTCAGTGTGCTGGTCTGTGCGGAACGGCATTTGCCTTGGGGGGCGGATGAGGCATATAGCTATGCGGATACGTCTGAAGAAGGCGTGCCGGACCTTTCCCTCCGGTATGCGTACCATTCCCGTGAAGGCGCATATGAGGAAGTTTTACCGGACCCGAACATCGAAGAGGGAGAGCTGCTCTCGGAAGGACAGCTTTTCTATCTCGCTACCGGATATGCCTTGCCAAGAGATCAGGCGCCCTCCAGTTGTTTGAAAGGCTGGTTCATGGAACAGGGCGTGCCGGAGGGCCGTGCGGAGGCTCTTGCCTGGGGTGCGTGGTTTGCCTCTTATGTAGATGATTTGAGAATGCAGGGGCCGGAGTCATTCGGTATTCCAGATGATTTTGATGATTTTCTGAAATCCCTGGATGAGGAGTTGTCAGAACTGGCCGGGGAGCTCGAGGCAGAGACGGAGGACAACGCCGCCAAGGCGGCGGAGCTGTCCCGCCAGCTGAAAGAATCCCGGAAAGCGCTGCACGAAGCGGAGCAGGGAATGCGCCGGCTTCAGGAACAGCTTCAGGCACTGGAGTCGGACGCTCTTCGAGACCGCGCGGAACTCAGCCAGCTCCGGGAGACGCTGTTTATTCTGAGATCGAAGGAAGGTCAGCCGGAGGAGATTTCAGAATCCGAGATCGAATTTCCCTGGCAGACGAAACGCCGGATTGTGGCCTTTGGTGGGCACGACACTTGGCGAAAAGCCATCCGGCCCATGCTGCCCGGTGTCCGCTTCTTCGACCGGGAGCTGCTGCCGGATGTCAACGCTATCAGGGGCGCGGATGTGGTGTGGATTCAGTCCAACGCGATTTCGCATAAGTTCTACTATCGGGTCATCGACACGGTAAGGAAGGAAAATATTCCTGTCCGATATTTTGGCTCTGCCAGCGCGAGGAAATGCGCAGAGCAGCTAGTGCTGGATGAAATGGCTGCGGCGGAATGATTTCACACCGTCAAGCTCTAATCAGAGAACTTCTGCCAAGGGAAAATTTCAAAATGCAGGCCACTTGTCCATAGGGACAGGTGGCCTGCACAGCCTGTCGAAAAGAGGCCTGTCTGTCTTCATTACCAGACAGGCCACAAAGTTAATGAGGGATAAAATGTAGGAAG
>NZ_CAJMXG010000270.1:0-3421 GCF_905219725.1 Oscillibacter sp. CU971 | reverse complement strand
GTGGACGCCCATATCGACAACATGCTCAAGATTACGTCGGATGGCCGCAAGCTGGGCTTGGACCAGCGTATTATCAATCCCCTGCTGCCGGACGAGCCTGGAACCAAGGTCAACAGGTGCGTGGAGAATATTCTGAAATTCTGGCGCGAGGGCGAGGCTGGAAAGCTGACCCAGCTGGTGTTTTCCGATATTTCCACGCCCACGAGTAATGGCGGGTTTANNATTTACGACGACATCCGCCGGNAACTTATCTCGGGCGGGATGCCTCCGGAGCAAATCGCGTATATCCATGAAGCCAATAGCGACAAGCAGAAGAAAGACCTGTTCCGCAAGGTCAATTCCGGTCAAGTGCGCGTCCTGATTGGCAGCACCCAGAAAATGGGAGCCGGCACCAACGTCCAGGAGCGGCTTATCGCGCTTCATGACCTGGATTGCCCGTGGCGGCCGCGTGATTTGACACAGCGCAAGGGTCGTATTGAGCGGCGNGGGAACACGAATCCCAAAGTCCATGTGTTCCGGTATGTTACAGAATCGACATTCGACGCCTATCTCTGGCAGACCGTGGAGAACAAGCAGAAGTTTATCTCCCAAATCATGACCANCAAAGCCCCGGTCCGGTCCTGCGAGGACGTGGACGAGGCGGCCCTGTCGTATGCGGAAATCAAGGCCCTGTGCGCCGGAGACCCCCGCATCAAGGAGCGTATGGAGCTGGACGTGGACGTAGCGAAGCTCAAAGTCATGCGGGCCGACCATCAGAGTAAGCAGTTCCGCCTGGAGGACAGGCTTTTGAAATACTTCCCGGAGCAAATCCGGGAGTGTGAAAGCGAGATTGCCGGGCTGGAAATTGACCTGAATACGCTGGCAGAGCATCCGGAACCGGAGAACGGTTTCGCGGGAATGGTGATTCATGGTAAGAGCTATTCTTCTGCGAAAAAGGCCGGGACGGCTATCCTGGAAGCCTGCCAGGAAATCACGGATTTCGAGGCGCCGCCCGTGGAAATCGGCAGCTATCGGGGCTTCAAGCTGATTCTCTCGCTTAACATCTTTGGACATCACATGACGCTGCAAGGCGCACGGTCTTACAAAACGGACCTGGGCGGCGACCTGCGGGGTAATATTACCCGGCTGGACAATACGCTGGACAGGCTTCCGCAGTTTCTGGANGAGGCTGGAGCCCGGCTGAAAGACCTGCGGCAGCAGGCAGAAGCGGCCAGGGCGGANGCTGGCAAGCCCTTCCCCAGGGAAGAAGAACTGCGCCGGAAGTCCGCCCGTCTGGTGGAACTGGACGCTCAGTTAAATCTCAATAACCGGCATATCCCGGATGAACCCGCCAAGACCGCGTAAGACCCAAGCAGGATGCCGTCAGGGGGAGAAATTCCTCTGGCGGCATCTCGCTGATGCCACCAGTGTATACAGCGTGAAACGTTCGGGACCCGGAAAAATAAAAAGCAGCCGTTCATAGAAAACGACCGNACGCGCAAATACGCTTTTTCAGCATAGAGAATTATAATAGAAAAATTTGGGTCTTGTCAAGAGAAAGCCCTGTAAACAAATTGTAAATTTCCCTGAGCCGCCGCTAAGCGCCTCATTGCGGGAAAAGACCCAGGCAAGATGCCGCCATGGGAGAGATTCCTCTGGCGGCCTTGAACATAAAAAATTAACTAACGAAAGGAATCCTGACTATGAACAAGAATGTTATCAGCGCCGACAACCCCCAGGCCCTGGAGAAGCTCCAGGCCCGGCTTGAAAAGCTGGAGGCGAAGCAGAAAGAAATGCGGGCCGTTAATGCCTACTACCGNAAGCACAAGACCCTGGACGGCTGCCCCGGCCTGCCGCCCACGGGAATCGAACGGCTGAAAGCCAAGATGTCCCAGTACCGAACGGACAAGCCCTACCTGTCCTATGAGCTCTCCAGCAACAATGCCGAGATTCGCCGCAACAAGGACCGTATCGCCCAGCTGACCCGCCAGACGGAGCAGGGCTACTTCGGCTGGACGTTCTCCGGCGGCGAGGTCCAAATCGACAAGGACGCGAACCGCCTGCAAATCATATTTGACGCCAAACCGGACAAGGAACTGACGCTTGCTCTGAAACACAACGGTTTTCACTGGGCCCCCAGCATCGGCGTCTGGCAGCGGCAGTTGAACGACAACGCGGTTTGGGCCGCTGATGGCATCAAGGACATCTGGCCTGATACCAGAGAGAAGCCCAGTGACTTCCAGCGCCGGGCCAGAGAGGAAGCGGCCGCTGGCTGATGGTTCNGCCTGGAAAAAGGGGACTGGCTGTGCGAACGGCCAGTCCTCTTTCCTGGTTCTTATTACATCTTTATACTGTTCGGGTGGAATATAGCCCAGCCCAGCCGCGCGCAGAAGTCGTAGTAATTGAATTTGTACAAATACGTAGACGCTTCGAGGTGACTGCACGGCACAAATACGTCAACCACCGCCGGGGTAGCGGGCGGAGTGTCAATCGTAGAGGATATGCCATAATTGTCAATCATCTTTCGGTTGAGCATAGGCCAAAGCTGCTTGGATATATCCCTGTTTTTGGCCCCGTAGGAAATCAAGAAAGTTTCCTTGTTGGTATATGTACCGTAATAAAATACTGCTTCGTAATAGTTGATGAANGCGGCTCTGGTCCGCTCCGNGCTTACACGCAGCTGCAATATGATGTTTTCATCAATGTCCACGCCCGCGGTGTTTTTCGCGTTTTTGATGACCCAATCCAAATTTGCCCGCTCCAAATGCGGAAATTTGAAGTTTCGCCGCATGATTTCCTCTCGGGCACCCGTGTTGAAAATCACATGGACCAGTTTTTCGCCAGTCATGGTGACTACCTGCTTTCTATTTTATTTTGCAGTANAGGTTATAGAGAAAGTAAAACTCTCTCGTCTTTTTATAGTTGAAAACTGCTTTTCTAATAATTATTATACCACGTTTTTGCTGTTCTTGCAATCATTTTCATTATTTTCTGCAATTTTAACCAGCCCTAAGACGGCAGTGGGCACAGAGGGTATCCATGAAAGCAATTCCGGCTGGTGTATTCTCAAAGGAACAGGAATACATGCCGGGGCTGCTATTTCGGAAATATCCGTTTTTTGCAACTTTTTAGAGAAAATGCCTGTCTGAAATTTGAATCTGAAAAAAACGTNCNAGGCCATACAGCCGGGAAGAAAAGCGAGCAAAAGCGTAAGAACAGCGGCAGACACTCCGGCTTTGTAGGTTTTTTTCAATTTTAGAGCCAGAAAAAACGTACAGAGCCAAAACCCCGAAAGCCTTGCGCCACAAGGAATACACTGAAATGCTTAATCNTGTGTATGAAATCCCGAAAAAATATCATACAGCCTCAAACCTTACGGCTGCAAGGGATTGACGTATGTTGTAGGGTTTGTAAGTCTTTTTTTAAGAAAGTTTATAGAAAT
>NZ_CAJMXG010000269.1:0-3465 GCF_905219725.1 Oscillibacter sp. CU971 | reverse complement strand
GCAATACAGACCTTTGAATTAGACAAAATAGTTGAAATGCAGTTATTTGAAAGAATGAAAACTATTTTGGAGAGTGAAAAGGCTCTTGTACCTGTTGAGGACAGCAAAAAAGTAAATGACCTAAAAATTAAAATGGTTGAAGTTCAGCAACGTATAGACGCATTGACTGAAAGCATTGCTAGCTTGTCAGTTAAAGTGATTGCGGAAGTAAATAAGAAAATTGAACAGGAGATAGAAAAGAAAGACAGTTTAGCGGCAGAGTTGGAAGAAGCTTTAAGGGAGCAACGCAGTAAGAATTATTCCCAATACAATATTGAAGAATATATAAACAACTGGGAAGATTATGATACGGAAGAAAAGAAACGAGTTGCTCGGATATTCATTGATAAGGTCATTGTAAAGGATGGGGATATACAAGTAATTATGAAATAATTGGAAATATTTGTTAGTTTTCTTTTATATATTTAGCTTTTCACCGCACACGGCGCTCCATCAATGCAGATTGATTGTTGCGTGTAGGGCCAGCCATATTTGGGAAGAATCATATGGTCATAAGGTCTATGGTCTGAAACACATTGAGAGGATACATCCTGCGCAGCGTTCATCAAGGCATCACTGACGGATAGCTCTGACCGGCCATTTTCCCGCCGCACCTGATTGATTAGCCGGACCATTTCCAACCGCATTTCCATGTTAGCATTCAGGTCAATCTCCGCAGGAGCGGAGGCATCCGCCTTCACTGTGAAAACCAAGGACCCGGATTCTCCGATGGCATTGGTAACGGTGACCGTAGCGGAGCCGGGGGCTTTGGGCACAACGACCCAGTATCCGGCGACCTGCTCCAGCGAGGCGACCGCCGGATCGCTGGAGTTCGCCGCGCAGTCCGTTCCGGCGGGGCTGATGATGAGGGAGCTTCGCTCTCCCACGGTCAGCTCCGTGCCCTTCACGCTGCTGACCTGGAGCGTTTCCGCCTTGGATGCGGACGGCTGGGGCGCGGGTTTTGCTGGGGCCTCGCCGGTATAGGACGCGCCGCTGTCCACCTGGACGCCGTCCTGATAGTAGCCATTGAAGCCCACCGCTTGTCCAATATCGCGGAGTTTGACGTAGTTGTTCCCGGCGATGTTGTAAGCCGTCATCTGTACCTGCCGCCCGTCCACATAGATGGGGGACCAAGCGGGTTCCGCCGTGATACCGGCGGCCACAGCGCCTCCGGTGAGCGCCGCGCCGAGAGCCATGCCAATGACCAGCGTACCGAAATCTTTCTTTTTCATCTCTGGGTTCCTCCTTCGCGTATTCCGGGAGGCTCAGGCCATGGCGAGCTTTGGCGCGGCGTCCTGCTCCAGGGCGGGAGCTATCGCCAGGACATGCCATGCCCCGCCCGAGAATCTGGAGTGGCAGACCGCCCCGTCCAGGACTTCCATGTCTTCGGGCCGGTCCCTCGCCAGGGCCAGGGACCGCCTTGACGTCACATGGTCGCAGCCCTCGGAAGAGATCACATCCACCGCCTGGGCGGGATGCTGGCGGATAAAGTCCAGGACCGTCATGCCGGTCCCTCCCGGTTCTTAGCCACATCATACCCGAAAGCACGGTGGAAAGCTATTGAAACAAAAGGAGAGCCGGGAGAAATAGAAGTGGAAAACCGAAGCATATTATACAACCTCGACGGCCCGGACGCAGTAGCGGAGGTCCCGCTGGTCCCGGACGCAAGTGTACAGGGTGAGGCAGCTCTCGCCGGTTTCCTCCAGGCCGCTCCGGTCCGTCTCGCTGACCTTGGAGACAGTGGTCACCTCATAGGTTTTCGTTCCCAGCTTGGTGGTGAGTGTGATCTCGTCTCCAGCGTCCAGGGTGTGGATTTTCCCGAAGTAATCGTTCGCCCCGCGATTATGGGAAGCGAGGCAGACGTTGCCTCCCCAGATGGAGGTGTCCTCAAAGTGGCCCACGCCCTTGGCAAGCGTGGAGCTGCCGGTGCCCTCGTAGATTTTGACGCTGAGGTCCAGGACGGGAATCTCCAGCCTGCCAAGGTGCCCGCCCTTGTAGTAGAGGTCCTCCGTCACCTCGGTAAAAGTGGCGGCGTCCGTTGCGGTGGGTTTGGTCGTGGTGGTGAGGCTGGAGGAACCGGGCTGATACACCGACCCGCCGCTGCCGGAGGAGGGCGGGACAGCCGTGCCGCCGCCAGAGGGCGCGAACACAGCGCTCCCGCTGGCGGGCGGCAGCACGACCGTTGCGGACATGCTGCCGTTGATCACGGCGCCGGTCCCAGCCTTGGCCTCCGGGGCCAGATTGGGTGTGAGGTAGTCCCCGCTGCCGGGGAGGTCCGCCGTGGGCGTGCCGAAGCCGGGCGGGATCAGGGCGGCGTTTTTGCTGATGTCCGTGTTTTTCCACTCGCCGTTGTCTCGGGTGTGTACCACCTCAATGGAGGTGGCCTTCCCATAGTTGGCCCCGGCGGGCGGTTCGATGTTGTACTCCAGCGCCTCGGCATAGGCCGTCAGGACCAGAGCCACAAGCAGGGTCAGTAAAAAGAGTTTTTTCATGTGGATTCCTTTCCACCGCCGGCCCTCTTGACTACAGGTCGGCGGCAATTTATAATTTAGGGGTTCCAATATTTAGAAAACTGTGGTCAAAGGAGAAGAACGAATGCGATATGAACTGACAAAAGACCTTGAGACCGGGAACGCTGTCATCGACGGGGAGCACCGGGAGTTGTTTCAGGCGGTGAACCGACTGATGGACTCCTGCGGGAAGGGTCAGGGCCGCGCTTCCATGGAGCCCGCCATCCAGTTCCTGATCGAATATGTGGACAAACATTTTAGCCACGAAGAGCGGCTCCAGCAGGAGAGCGGATACCCCGGTATGCCCGCCCATAAGACGTTCCACGCCGGATATAAAAAGACGCTCCGGGAAATCGCCGCGAAGATTCCGGCGTCAGGCCCCTCGGTGGCGGACCTGAGCGCGCTGAACAAGCATGTGGCGGTCCTGGTCAACCACATCCGGGTGGAGGACAAGAAGCTGAGCGCCTACATGAAGCAGAAGTAAACGCCGTCATTCCGTTCCTTCCTCGGATTCATGCCGCCGCTTCAGGTACAGCGCCGTTCCCATGCCGCCGCCCGCCAGGGCGATCACGCCCAGGGGGACCAGCAGGTAAGCCCAGTTGAAGCGGAACCCGGAGTCGGCGCCGGAGTCCGCTTCCGTGGGGATAATATCCACTGTGGGAGCGTCCCCCTCGAAGATGGCCACGTACCGGGTCTTGTTCAGGGCGATCCGGCTGACGGTACCGGAGTAGTTGGCGGTGACCGTGTAGCCTTTTACATAGCTGCTGGTGGCCGAGCCGCTGTAGGTGGCTACGGCGGTGAATCGGTCGCCCATAGCGTGTCCGTCCAGGCTGGCGGTGTTGTCCGTCTGCCAGCTGATATCCTGGAGGGTCAGGGTGCGCCCGCCGTCCTGGATGGTCTTGGGGATGTACGAGGT
>NZ_CAJMXG010000268.1:0-3469 GCF_905219725.1 Oscillibacter sp. CU971 | reverse complement strand
AAACTGCTGGAAGAGATGGCGCAATAGCACAGGGAGCGGAGAGAATTTCATCTTTCCACTCCCTTTTTCTGCTCCTGTCTGGATTGTAAATCCTCCGTTTTGGAGCGGACAACGCGCATTGTTTTCGATATACTTACAGATGGTTAGATATGGCTAATCTTTAAGGAGGTGCAATCATGCAACAACCGCTTGACACAAGAACGAAGCTGCTGACCAAAAGCCCGTTTCCGCTGATGATAGAGCTGGCGATCCCCGCCGTCCTGGGCATGGTGGTCGTAGGGCTTTACAACATGATGGATTCCATCTTTGTCGGCCAGATGGTCGGAGATGTGCAGATGGGAGCCGTCTCCATGTCCTACCCGTTCACTCTTATCAACGCCGGTTCCGCCGCCATGATCGGCGTCGGTTCCGCTTCAGTGCTGTCCCGCGCTATCGGAAAGAAAGACCAGGACACAGTAAAGAAGATCATGGGCAATTTGGTTGCTATGGTGCTTCTGATGTCCGTGGTCTACATGGTGATCGGCATGGTATTCACCCGGCAGCTCTTATCCCTGACCGGGGCCAGCGACAACATCCTGACCTATGCAGAGAAGTATCTGCGGATCGTATTCGCCGGTTCCCTGTTCGTGAACTTCTTCCAGAGCGCCAATATGGTCATCCGTGGAGAGGGACAGTTGAAAAAGGCCATGACCATTATTGCCAGTGGCGCGATTCTCAACATCATCCTCGACCCTATTTTTATCACCATTCTCGAACCCCACGGCATGGGCATAGAGGCTGCGGCATACGCCACGATTCTCTCTCAGTTTATTCAGGCTGCTGTGACACTGTGGTACTTCAAAAAGAAAAGCCCCAATGTGAAAATCGGGCGCATCCGTATTGATGGGACACTGTTGCCGCAAGTCCTCGCCGTGGGCGTTTCCGCTCTGCTCATGCAGGTTTTGACCTTAGTTCAGCAGACGGTGATCTACCGCGTGGCATCCGTCTATGGCGGCGATACCTCCCAGCTTCTTTTGGGAGCGGCACTGCGGTTCTGGAATTTCTCGTTTGTACCGCTGTGGGGCATCAGCCAAGGATTCCAACCTGCCGCTGGTACAAACTACGGAGCAAAAGACTATGACCGGGTAAAAAAGCTGACGGGCGTATTCATCACCGCCGCCACGGTACTGTCCCTGGTGTTCTATATCCCTGTCGAACTGTTCCCGGATAAAATTTTGTCTATGTTCCTGACTACTCCGGGGATTGCAGAATCGGGAGCAACCAACTTCCGTATCATGTTCAGCACCTACATTCTGCAAGGCAGCTTTCTAATTGCTGTGACGCTGTTCCAGTCGCTGGGCAAGGCCAACAGAGCCACTTGGCTGGTGCTGTTCCGGCAGATTATCCTGTTCATCCCGCTGTGCGTACTGCTGCCGATAGTGGGCGGTATGGGTATCCGGGGCGTCTGGCTGGCGATTGCTCTGACGGACGCAATCCTGGTCGTTATCACGATTGCCATGATGCTCTCGGAGTTCCGTAAAATGCCCGCAACCTCCATTGTGGACAAGTAGGGAGGCCGATATGAAAAAATTATTATGCCCTCTGGCGATCCTCGCCGTTATTGGCGCTGCCGCATGGTGGCTGTGGGATCGTGTGATTTGGGGCAGTAAGTAAGCTGTTAGGAGATAAAGCAAATGAATATTCTTAGCGCGGTCAAGAATACCGCTTTTTCTGCCGCTGTTACCGCTACGCTCAACTATCTGGAGCAAGACCCGGAGCAGAACATTCCCAAAGCTATGGGCCTGATGGACAAGGTACTGCCTGACGGCTGGTATGAGGGCCAGCGGGCCGCTTTCCGTAAAGCCATTGAGGAAAAGGGCAACTGGTATCAGCTCCTTTTGAAAGCCTATCAACTGGATACGGGTGTCCGAAAGACGTTCTTCCAGAACTTCATCATCAATGCCTCTCTCAAAGGCGGTGCGTTGCAAGAGGAAATCCGTCAGCGGGAGGGCTGCAATATCCCCTGGGCAATCCTGCTTGACCCCACTTCCGCCTGCAATCTCCACTGTACCGGCTGCTGGGCGGCGGAGTACGGCCATAAGCTGAACCTGAGCCTTGAAACCATTGACAGCATCGTGCGCCAGGGCAAAGAGTTGGGAACATATATGTATATCTACACCGGCGGGGAGCCTATGGTGCGGAAGAAAGACCTGATTACCCTGTGTGAAATGCACCCCGACTGCGAGTTTCTCTCGTTCACCAACGGAACGCTGATTGACGAGGAATTTTGTCGGGAGATGCTGCGGGTCAAGAACTTCGTCCCGGCCATCAGTTTGGAGGGCTTTGAACAGGCCAACGATGGGCGGCGTGGACAAGGCGTATATGAGAAGGTACAGAACGCTATGCGGCTGCTGAAAGAGCATAAGCTCCCATTTGGCATTTCCACCTGTTATACCAGCGCCAACTACGAGGACATCAGCAGCGAAGCCTTCTTCGATATGATGATCGAGGCCGGGGCTATGTTTGTGTGGTTCTTCCACTATATGCCAGTGGGGAACGAGGCCGTCCCCGCTTTGCTGCCCTCGCCAGAGCAGAGGAAAGCAGTCTATGAGCGGGTGCGCCATTTCCGGGAAACGAAACCGATTTTCAGCATGGACTTCCAGAACGATGCCGAGTATGTGGGCGGCTGTATCGCCGGGGGCCGGAACTATCTGCATATCAACGCCGCTGGCGATGTGGAGCCGTGTGTATTCATCCACTACTCCAATGTGAACATCCACGATTGCAGTCTGCTGGATGCGCTGAAAAGCCCCCTCTTTATGGCCTACCATGACGGCCAGCCGTTTAATGAGAATATGCTGCGGCCCTGTCCCATGCTGGAGAACCCGGAAATTTTGCGGGATATGGTGAAGCGCACCGGGGCGAAATCCACTGATCTGCAATCGCCGGAATCCGTAGATCATCTTTGTGAGAAGTGTGATTCCTACGCGGCCTGCTGGCAAGGAATGGCGGATACGCTCTGGCAGAACTCGAAAGAAAAGTAACGTGATAAAAGGGCTGGTGCTTTGAAAGCACTGGCCCTTTGCACGTTTGAATAGACCATCCAAATGGTATATAATTACTGATTGGAGTTAAAAACCTACCAAATGGAGCGGTCTATTATGGAGAAAAAATATATAATCAAAGATGCCAGAAATACCCTGGCCCATCAGCTTGAAACCACTGGAATAACGGAGAAAACGCCTATGAGTGAAAGCCCTATTACAAACGCAAGGGGCCTGTCTGCGGCTATCCCGAAGGATAGCGAGGGATACTGCACTGTCTATAAGTTAGATTGCTCAGATGGCCTTGGGCTAATGACTGTCTATCAGGTCTATCCAGGCATCCAGCTTATTTACAACGACTTTGAGGCGGCAGGCTGTAAGTGGGATAGTGCGGTTGACAGCGACATTCTGGAAATCAACCATTGCCGCGAAGGACGGGAGGGGAG
>NZ_CAJMXG010000267.1:0-3493 GCF_905219725.1 Oscillibacter sp. CU971 | reverse complement strand
AACTTCGCCACCGGGGCGGAGTGGGTCTGGAGCGCCGCCACCAAGGCGCGGCCGATTTCGTGGTAAGAGACAATCATCCGCTCGTGGTCGGAGAGGATTTTGTTCTTCTTCTGATACCCGGCAATGACCACCTCGATGCTCTCTTGGAGGTCCTCCCGGGTGGCGAGCCTCCGTCCCTGGCGTACGGCCCGCAGGGCGGCCTCGTTGACCATGTTGGCCAACTTCGCACCGGAGGCCCCGGAGGCGGCACAGGCGATGGTGTTAAAGTCCACATTCTCCGCCAGCTTCACCTTGGCGGCGTGAACCTTTAGGATGGCCTCGCGGCCCTGAAGGTCGGGAAGAAGCTGAGGATGGGGTTCATCTCCTTTGGCCTCACCTTGTCGAACACGCAGCCGCTCTCCCACAGGCGATCCACCAGGCTGGGGTCATGGAAGGTGATCTGGCGTACAGGCCAGGCTCCTCGGAGGTGTCAACGAAGTAGATGACGTCCTGCTCCACCTGGGCCACGGCTACCTTCAGCATGGTGAGGAAGGTGCCGTAGTCCACCTGCGTGATCTCTTGGCGCATCAGGCGGGGAAACAGCAGGGTATTCAGCAGGATCATGACCACTAAGACGATAAAGCAGTAGAGGATCAAAGGCTTTTGGGGCTTTTCGATTTTTTACATTTCTAATTTCTCCTTTCCGGGCCGTCTCATATAAGCATTATTTTTCTCAACATTTTGCAATTTTCAGCCCTAACCTTATGTAACTCGGCAAATGGTGGCAAAACCTTGATTTTCAGGCGTTTCCGCCATTTGCCGTTTAGGAGAGTTCTTCGCATATCTCGGCGTATCCCGGCGTGGCTTTGCGCTGAAACGTAGTACGGAAGTAGTAAAAGCGGCCTTTCACTTCCTTTTTTACTACGCAGCCAGCCGCTCCATCTCCGCCTTTACGGAACAGGCGTCAACATGGGTGTAGTAGTCCAGCGTCATGGTGATATTGGCGTGGCCCATGATGTACTGCAACGCTTTGGGATTCATACCGGCGTTTGCCA
This sequence comes from Oscillibacter sp. CU971, assembly GCF_905219725.1. Classification (NCBI taxonomy): domain Bacteria; kingdom Bacillati; phylum Bacillota; class Clostridia; order Eubacteriales; family Oscillospiraceae; genus Oscillibacter; species Oscillibacter sp. CU971. Next base: position 2,459 of record NZ_CAJMXG010000267.1, on the reverse strand, counting down.
TACGGGTGCAGAATGTGTGTCGGAGGGAGTGCGGGGTGATGTTGGGCAACTGTTCCTTGTGATGCTTGTTGTACTTTTTCACAAGGTTTTTAAGCATACCATTGTAATTAAGGCCCACCTTCGGCATCCCGTCACAGGTAAGAAACAGGAAGTTTGTGTAGCCGTCCACTGTGATGGTGTCCTTCTTCCCCCGGTTCTTCAGCACCCGCCTAAACGCCTGATAGACCAGCTCACTCATAGGGATTTCCCGATAGCCGCTCTTGGTCTTGGGCGTTTCAACGTAATAGCCGTTTTTGCTGTCCCGCAGAAGTTGGTGGTCTACCCGGATCAGCCGATTCTTCAAGTCAAGGTTCGTAGTCAGCCCGCAGAACTCGGAAATGCGCAGCCCGGTTCCCAGCAGAATGATAAGCTCGTCGGCGTACTTCTGATACACAGGGTCATTCTGCGCAAAGTTGATCAGGCTTACCTCCTGCTCCGGCGTCAGCACGGTTTTCTCGCCCCTGTCGTCCTCCAGGACTTTGTTCAGGGCAAAGCTGAACGGGTTCTTACGAACACAATCGTCCTCAATGGCGATGAAAAACGCAGCCCGGAGGGAACGCTTGTAGTTGCTGATGGACTGGAAGCTAAAGCCCTTTTCCCTCATGCGGATGGCCCACTCCTTTGCGTCGGAGGGCTTCACCGCGTCGATGCTTTTTCCACCGAGAGGGTCATCCCTCAGAAGGCCCATCAGATACTCCCGCTGCTTCTTGGTGCCCCGCTTCACATCCATCCGCTGACTGTTCTGCTTGGCGTAGAGCTGGCAGACGGTCATTTTTTTGCCCACGGTGTCGATGCCATCCGCAATATCCCGGTTGATCTCCTTTTCCTTTTCCCGGAGGGAAACATCGTCCCGCTTGCCAGCCGGGGTCTTGTCCGTGGCTACCAACTTCCAGGCATAGACGAATTGGGGCTTGCCGGTGCTGTCCGTGTATTTATATGCGTATCTCCCGTCTTTCCGCTGGCTCTCTCCAGTTCTTAAAATGCGGCCTTTGCTGTCACGTCGTTTTTCCGCCATTGTAAAAACTCCTTTCCAAAACTGGAACGAGCCTTGATACGACTTGACTATATTCTATCATATTTCCGGCTCAATACAAATCTGCGATCAGATCACATCCAGGGAGTCAATGACCTTTTCAAACTGCCTGCGCTTAATCTGGATGCGGTTCCCGTTCATTATCAGCCAGTTGGCGTCCGGGTTTTCCTCTGCCAGTTTCCGCAGTTTCTTTTCTCCGATACGGAAGTATTTAGCGGCTTCCTCGATGGTCAGCGTGTACTTCTCCCAAATGGGCACATCAGGATAACTCATACGCCCGCCCCTCCTTTCGGCGTGACCACATACTCCATTCCAGGGCGCTGGCCGCAGTAGACGCATACCTCTTTTTCAGTCAGTCCCGGTACAGCTTCCCGCAAAGCAAAAGCGCCTGTGCCGCGAAAAGCGTCAGCACAAGCGCCACATAAGCAGAGGGTCAGTTTCGGGGGCACAGGTTCGATCAGGCCAATGCTGACCGCCAGAGCGTGATTGATGCCCTGGATATGTTTCTTGTCCAATCTGCCGATGTAGCTGGACAATCGCTGCTTGTCCACGGTGCGAATTTGTTCCAACAGGACAAGGGAGGGCTGCGTCAGCCCGTTCCCGGCGTCCAGGTAGTAGTGGGTGGGCAGCTTGGCTTTGATGTTGGCCTTGCTGGTGATGGCGGCGATGATAACGGTGGGGCTGTACTTGTTGCCCACATTATTCTGGATGATAACGACGGGCCGGGTGCCCTTCTGCTCCGAGCCGATCCCGTGGCCCAGGTCGGCGTAGTATAAGTCGCCGCGCAAATATGCCCTGCTCATGGTATTTGACCTCCCATAAAAATTAGACGGCCTGCGCCGCCTATGTAGGGGCCGGACAGCATAACATATCAAGGTTGGCGGAGCATAAACGCTCCCGTTTCCATAAACCTGTCCCGCTATCCGGCCTATATGAAAGCAAGCCTATTTGTCCGCGACACCCCGGCCCGCTGAGGGAAGTCATCAAACGGCTGGCGGCAACCAGCTCCACGGGAATTTCACCCCCGGCAGGTTCTCTGTCGGCTGCTCTCATTGTCTGCGACGGCTTCACGCTGGAACACGCTATCACGCTCGGACTGTGACTGAACAGGAGTATCATTGTCCCTATTGCCGGTCGTGGCCGTACCGGGAGCCGCCCGGTATTTCATGGCCGCTGGTTCTCGCTCCATGCCGGACGGCAGACCGTGGACGAAATGATAGTGTGGCATCCCGCTGTCTTGTTCGGCACATCCTGGCGCGGCGGCAAAGGTAGCTTGCGGCAATAGGAATGTGCTTGATGAATGGGTATGAAATTTTCAAAGGTCAAACCCATTCACCGTAAAGGACGAGGAACAGGTGGAAGGCTTTCCATCGCCCTCCACCTGTTT
>NZ_CAJMXG010000266.1:0-3509 GCF_905219725.1 Oscillibacter sp. CU971 | reverse complement strand
GCGGTTCCCTATGCCCCGCCTAAGGTTTTTGCGCCCTTCGGCCGGGCTGGGACTGGAAAAATGAGGAATTTATCCCCCAATATGGTTCTTTATTGGACGTTTCCACTGCCTTCGTCTGTTTGCCTGGCTTTTACTTGCTTTAATCAGTGCTTCCTTAATCAGTGCTTCCATAATAATCATGTAAACGTTCCTCGGCGCAAGCCCAGGANACGACTGCTCGAAGGCTGCAACCTTCGGGCGGTCTTTTTTTGCGCGTTTCATTCGCTTTCTCCTTCCTCCGGCTCCCACTGGAGCGCCCGGTCTATGGCCTCTCGGAAGCTCCCTCCGCAGGGGACCCACTGGATCTTTCCGTTAGGAAGCACAACCTGTATGCACCAGCCGCCCCGGGCGGGGATAACGCTCATAAGCNGGTTCATACGGCCTCCTGTTCTTTAACCGCCTTGTAGCGCACCTGAATATAGCTCTCGCCAATCCGGTAAATCGCCTTAATGGGCAAGGCATCAAGGGCCGCCTTGGCCTCCTCTAAGGTGTCGTATTCCCGGCCAGGGCACCCCCCCAGGGGGCCCAGTTGTGGACGTGGGACTGAATCACATAGTGTTTCATAACAGCTCCTTTCAAAATCAGGGCTTGCCCATCAGAGCCCGCCGACGGGCTCCCGTCGTTATGCGGACCCGGAAATCCCCTTTTTCAGCGCATGATTCACATAGACCTGAAGGATTCGCTCATCCGCGGCAGCTTTGTCAGCGGCGGTCATATTCCGGCAGCAGGCATCCATGATGTAACAGGTACAGCCCTCGGTTTTTACGATTTTACGGCAGTCCTCCATATTGGGGACAAAGGGGAACGGGCCCAGTTTCGGCATATGTATCACCTCCCTACACTCTACGCCGGNGGGAGCTCGTCCTATGTGCTCCGGCCCGCCGCCAGACGGACCTCGGTAAACGCTTTGGGCAACTCCTCTGCAATCTCCATAAGCCGATGGTCTGGACGCTTCTCCAAAAACCGCTCCATACGGTTAAAGCACCGCATTACCGCCGTCTGCAAGCCGCAGTCCTCCACGGCCGGTAGCAGAGCCGCCGCTACCTGGGAGGTCTGGCAACGGTGGTCACAGGCGAGAACGTGGTTGGAGTAAAGCGCGTCCATACGGACAGCGAGGTCGTCCGGGAGGGGAACGCCTCCCCGCCCTCATAGCGGGCCAAGGCCCGGACGGAACAGCCCAGTAGCTCCGCGGCGTGTTCCTGGGTGTAACCTGCCAGCTCCCGGCAGGTTTTGTAAATATTCCGGCCATCCTCCGGCATGGCGCGGCCTTCGCCAAATCGCCAGGGGTCAGGTCTGCCGCTTCCCGCAGTTTTCGGATGTTCATGGGTTTCCGCCTTTCTGATTCGATTCTTGCTTTTCCTGGATGGGCGTGGTAGAATAAATTGTAATAAAATATGTTTCAATGAAGCGGAGTGAAGATGCCCCTTCCTTCCATTAAGCAAATATTCGGCGCTTCAATCTCTGTTGTAACCGCCCCAATAATGTCTGTAACCGGTGTCAAAGCCCTCTGGCCATTGGAACACTCAAGTTTGTAAGAAAGAACTTCCGTCATCTTACAGTCGGCCACAATGATATCAAGGGCTCCTGGTCTGTCAGTGATAAACACGTTCTTAGCCACTTGTCCCCTTCCTTCCTAATAGATTTATTTTCCGTGGTGTAAGTAAAGCACAATCTGGTTATTGCCAGATATCAATATATTTCTGTTAATAGCTGGATTTCTGTAACTTCCTTCAAATCAAATTTAAGGCATAGTTTGGAATGAACGTCGAGTTTTTTGTGGAAAATGTCAAATATTACTGCCGTGCCAAGGGCGTTTCTCCGTCAAGGGCCTGTATTGAGAGCGGGGCGGGAAAGATGCTTATGGACAATGTGAAGTGTGGCGTGTTCCGTCAGTTGACAGTGTCCAGCTCCTGGCCCAGTACCTAGGCGTCACCATCAGCGAGCTTTTGAGGGAGGCCCCACCGGAGGGACAGGCCCGCGCCGCCCTCACAGAATACCTTGCCCAGGACATCAAGAGCCGCCTCTCTGGCGAACAAAAAGAACCCACCCCCGTTGACGGAGATGGGCAAGGACGGATTATTATCAAGATCGCAGGGCGCGACGGGTCGTTTGTTGAGAGGTGGCTGACGAGGGTTAAAGGCTGTCCGGCTACAATCAGGCTCCTTCCGTCACTGTCATCCTCGCCGGCGTACTGCCGAACGCTGATTCCCAGAGATCGGCACAGTCTGCCCACATTGACCGGCAGAGAACAAATGCCCTCGTCTAAAATGATTTGCCAGGCCATATCCCGGGCGGCCTTGACGACGCTGTACTGGACTTGGCCCGCGAAAGCACGGCTTCCCCATCCAGCAGGTATCCTGTCTGGTTATTCGGTTGTCCGCTGGATTTATTTTCTGTCCGTGAGGTTGTGTTTTCACTTGATTGTGTGAAAGTCAATGCATTTTCACGCAATCAAATGAATTTTGTTGGTTTATCTAAAAATAAGGGCTTTTATGTACGATTCATATAANATCGCAAAATGCATTAAGAATCGCGCGAAGCAGCAAGGAACTTCCCTGGGTGAGATGCTTTCTGAATGTGGCCTAGGAATCAATACTATATCGGAGCCTTCAAAGGGCAAGCAAATTTCTTATGCGAACTTCGCTAAGATCGCTGACTATCTTGACTGCTCCGTGGACTACCTGCTGGGCCGGACTGATAAGCCGGAAATAAATAAGCTGGCCTTCAAAATGAGCCTAACCAGCGAGGCAATGTGACCACGCCCTATGTGTTGGGCCAAAAATAAAAAAGTGTCCAAATTGGACACTTTACAAGGAGTGTAGAGTATGGATTTCATTGATCAGCTGAAACAGTTCTCAAAGCGGGTAGAGTCTTTGACCGGAAGCATCCAAACCGAGGAGGCTACCAAAACGGCTATCATCATGCCCTTTTTCTCTATGCTCGGCTATGATGTGTTTAATCCGCAGGAATTTGTTCCAGAGTTTACTGCGGATGTGGGCATCAAAAAGGGTGAGAAGGTAGACTATGCCATTATCCAGGACGGCACTCCTGTAATTTTGATTGAATGCAAATCCATTACAGAAAATCTGGAACGGCACGATTCGCAGCTATTCCGTTACTTTGGAACTACCCCCGCAAAATTTGCAATTCTCACAAACGGTATATTTTATCGCTTTTATACGGACCTTGAGGACGCCAACAAAATGGACAAGGATCCGTTCTTGACGATTAACATTTTGGATATCCGAGATAATCAGGTCCCGGAATTGAAAAAGTTCTGCAAGTCGGTTTTCGATATTGACTCCATTTTTAGCACCGCTTCAGAATTAAAGTATGCGCATGAGTTTAAAAATATTTTTACTGCTCAGTTAGAGGACCCGTCGGACGATTTCTTAAGATTTTTCCTGCAAGGTTGCTATTCCGGACCAAAAACGCAAAATGTAATGGAAAAATTCCGGCCAACCTTAAAG
>NZ_CAJMXG010000265.1:0-3522 GCF_905219725.1 Oscillibacter sp. CU971 | reverse complement strand
GGTATCTTTTGACAAGCACAAACATACTCCAACTTCCACTGTATAGCTACTGTTTTTTGAGCACAGGAAGAAGATTCTACGAAAGCACCAATCAGGCACTGGCAGAATCTCTATCGCTGAAATCAAACATCGTCTGTGTGTATCGCTCCGCCGCTTCACGCTTGAGCTGCAGTTGCGGATGGCAGTAGGTCCTCTCCAAAAATCCGGTGTCACCATGACCGGCCAGTTCCGCCACTGTCTGCTTATCTACACCATTGTGTAGCATGGTGGACACGAAGTAGTGGCGGAGAGTGTGAAGGTGGAACTCCCTTGGGAATCCGTTCTCGTCATAGAGCCGACGGAGGTGCCGGGAGAACGTATCGGGGTGCATCAGCTCACCGCGCTCGTTCGTGAACACATAGTCGCTCATCTCAAAGCCGTTCTCTTGCGCCTCGTATATCTTATAGTAGCAGTAGCTACGAAGTATGGTGGTCATCTCCTCGCTGATATAAATCGTCCGAGCCTGGCCGTTCTTGGTCGTCCCCTCTACCACGCCTCTCCCAGGAACCGAACTGCGGGAGCGGTTGACCGTCAGGATGCACTCGTCGCCATTCATAATGAGGTCGTCCCATTTCAAAGCGCACAGTTCTCCACGACGGCAGCCGGAGTAAATCGCCAGGGCGTAAAAAGTCTTGTAGGGGTCCTCCTCGTTAGCGAGGACGTCCAGAAAACGATGGGCCTCAGCATCCGTGGGAATCATTTGCGCCCGGCGGGCCGTATCCGGCAGGTCGATCATCCGGGCGGGGTTCTTCTCAATGATCTCATTCCTCTTGGCGTCGCTCAGCACGGCGGAGACAACCGTCAAGTATTTCTGGACAGTTGCCTCTTGAATCGGTTTGCCGTGATAGGTTCGCTTCCTCAACTCCACCAGTAGATTCTCCAGAGCGATAGGCCGGAGACGGTTGAGTTTGATGCTGCCGATCATCGGGTACACGGCTTCCAGTGAGCGACGGTAAAAGCCGAGAGTAATTGGAGCGTATTTCGTCTGCCGCTCCAGCCAGCGGACGGCGTACTCTTGAAAGGACATCTCCCCATCCTCGCAGTAGCCGCTCTTGACCAGCTTCTCGAATTCCTCCGCCTCGTGAGCGACGTACTGTGAGATGCCGCGACCGCCCACGGTCTGAGGTACCGTGATTGTCTTCGCTCTGCTGATTTTTCGACCGTCAGGGCGATATCCCTTGCTGACGGTGATTTTGAATTTGCGTGTGTTTAACTTTTTGATACTTGCCATGATAGATTTCCTTCCTACATACTCATGCCCTGGCTGTGCGTGTCAGCCGTCAGCTTCTGGCCCATCGCCAGTTTCTTCAGCGCCTCCCGGCGGCGCTGCTTGTTGTCCGTCCATGTGGGCGGAGCGGGAAGCGGCGGTATATCATCCAGCCGTTCCATCGACCTGCCCAGCTGAATGAGGCCCTCTGCCAACTCGCCCAGCCAGCCTTCGTCCGGCTCCACACTGCCGGGGCGGAAGCCAACGGTCTGCCGGTAAATAAACAGTGCCTCCAGATTCTCTTTGAGGAACGTCTCGTCGTGCAAACTGCTGTCCCGGCACTTCCGTCCGTTTGGACAGACGAAGGTGATGTGCTTCCGGGCGTCTGTCCAAATGACCTCGTAGCCCTCCTGCTCCATGTTGGCGATGAACGACTCCCGGCTGTCCGCGTATTCCAGCGCCTCGTTGATGGCGTGAATCAAATCCATCTTCCAACTGTCCTCTCTGAGACCAGCCTGGTACTCGCCAGGCTTCATCCGCTTTTTCTTCGAGCGCTTCTCCGGCTGCTCCAAAACGCTCAGGCCATGGGCGGCACAGATTTCGTCATTGACCTGACGATGCCTGAGTAGGTCGTCCGCGCTCTGGTGGAGCTTCCGCCCCGTCTCACAGCTGACGCTGTTCACTATCAGGTGGTTATGGAGGTGGTTGGTATCTAGGTGCGTCGCCACCACCACCTCGAAGCCTGGGAACTCACGCTGAGCCAACTCCAGCCCAATAGCGTTGGCCTCCTGCGGCGTTAGATTATCTGTCTCAGCGAAGGACTGCACGAAGTGGTAGAACTGTCTGCCGTCAGTTTTCTTGAACCGCCGTTTCGTTGTCATCATCTCGGTGTAGGCGGACTGCGGAACGCAATTGTGACCAGTGATGAACCGAAGTCCGCCGGCGCGGGTCTTTTTCTCCTGCTGGACGTATTTCAAAACGCCTCCCAGCACCCCCGCCGTCTGCTTCTTGTTTTTGATCGCTGTGAACGTCGCCATCAGCTCACCTCCGTCAAACGGCTGACCTGTTCGCAGAGAGAGGCGTACTTGTCGAGCAGCTCGTCGCTTCTCAGGACCGTGAGCCGCCCCATGTTCGCCAGCGTGGTAAGTTGGTTGAGGTTACGGCCTTGGGCTTTCAGCTCCGAGAGAACTGCGTCGAGGCCCTCCACTCGAACGATCTCCTGACCCAGACCGCAGATAATCAGGTACTGCGTGAGAGTCATGCCAGCATCCCGCGCACGCTCCTGGAGCCGCTGTTTGACCTCCGGCGTCATCCGGGCTGTGACGATGGCTGTTTTCTTCTTCTGCATATCCGCACCTTCCTTCGCTCCTCTCCCCTTTAGGGGCAGGGGGTGCCGGGGCTTTGCCCCGGCGAATGCGCCCGGCGTATAGCCGGGTGCGATGCTTGCCCCACCCAAGGGTGGGATTTCTCCTCCACGGGGCCTATCTGTGCGTTTGAGGGTGTCTGCTGTATTTTTACTCTCGCACCGCAGAGAAAGCGCACACGGCCCCTTCACTGCGCCGCACATTCTGGAAATATCGACGCGCCCTCTATCCTTAGCGCGTCAAGCACTTGCGGCCTTGGGATCACGCTCTGCGACGGTTGCGTCGATATTTTCACCGCCCGCAAAAATACCGTCATCACCGACGCAACCGACGCACTCCAACTCAATCAGACGGCGGTCATGCGTCCGGCGAAACCGACAGGCGAACCCGTAGCGTTCCAGCTCCTCCGCACAGCTCCGCATCTTTCGTGTCAGCACGTTTCCAGGATAGAGAACGCCGCACCTCTGACGCAGCCTTGCGGAGAGTTCCTCGGCGGTCCCACTGAATGAACCGGCTTCTCCGAGCCAGGCCAGCAGATGCTCCAGAACCTCCTCAGAGGGAAGGGGGTCATCTACGGCGCTGTCCGAACGCAGTTCCCACACATGACTATCCTGATTAAACTCCAGCGCCAGCTCCCTCGTCTGAATATCCCGTCCAGTGCAGTGCAAGACCGCGCCGCTCTCTGCCCTCTTGGATCGAATCAGTACCAAGGTCCCATCCGCTGCTCCGGCAATCCCGGTTGTGCCGCTGATCCGGTTCAATGGATCGTCGTCCTTCATCTTGCGGAGGTGGTGGATGACCAAAACCGTCAGACGGTGCTGGTCGGCAAAACTCTTGAGCAGCGACAGGTCGTTGTAGTCACAGCCGTAGCTGACGTCGGCGGCTGTCCGTACCTTTTGCAGTGTGTCGATG
>NZ_CAJMXG010000264.1:0-3527 GCF_905219725.1 Oscillibacter sp. CU971 | reverse complement strand
ACACCAGCCCCCCGCCCCAGTCCCGGACCAGGGTGACGGCCTTTTCCGTCAGGTTCTTCCAGTCGAATTCCAGGCCCGCCGCGAAGGTCTCCAGCTGGGGAAGCCAGGCCTCCAGCTCCGCCAGCTGCTCCTCCATCCGCCGGATGGCGGCGGGAAGCTGGCTGGTGATGGAGCGGACCGCGTCGCCAATGCCGGGGCTGATGACACAGGCCGCCAGGGTCACCACGCCGGTCATGGCCGCCAGGGTCAGGACCAGGGCCAGGGGACGGCGGAGGGGCTTCCACCGCTTCCCCCTGGGGAGGCGGGCCTCGATGGCCCGCATGGGGACATTTAGAATAAAGGCGATGGCCCCGCCCACCAGGAAGGGGCCCAAGACGCCCAGCACCCACCGCAGGGCCCCCGCCAGGGCGGGGAGGTTTTGCAGGGCGCAGAAAAAGGCCACGCCGCCGCAGACCACCGCCAGCCGCTGCTTGATTTGACTTCGGTTCCAGTCCATGGCTCAGCCCCGGCGATAGGCTTCCGCCGCGTGGAGGTAGCCCTCGGCGGACTCCCGGTTGGAGGCGATTTCCGCCTCCGTCAGGGGGCGGGCGACCTTGGCGGGGCTTCCTAAAATCATGGACCCGGCGGGGGCGTCCATCTTCCCCGTCACCAGGGCCCCCGCGCCCACGATGCAGTCGTCCCCGATGTTCGCCCCGTTGAGGACAATGGCCCCCATGCCGATGAGGACGTTGTTCCCCACGGTGCAGCCGTGGACAATGGCCCCGTGGCCGATGGTGCAGCCCGCGCCTACCCGGGTCTCCTCGTGGAGGATGGCGCAGTCCTGGATATTGGTGCCCTCGCCTACGGTGATGGCTCCCTCGTCTCCCCGGAGGACGGCGTTATACCAGATATTCACGCCCTTTCCAAGGGTCACGTCGCCGCTGACCTTCGCGCCGTCGCAGATCAGCACGTCGGGGGTGGTCTCTCGCANTTTGCATTGCATGGTGATTTCCTCGTTTCCTTATGTGANATTCCGGGCGGTTAAAATTCCGGGGCAAAATTCCCCTGGATGAAGATGGGGACCTCTCTGCCGTCCCGGGTGGTTCCCACGATGGAGAGGTCCGGGGTGCCGATCATGAAGTCCACAGGGGTGATGGAGTCGTTNAGGCCCCGGGCCTTCAATTCGTCCTTGGTCATCTGCTGGCCTCCCTCCAGGCAGGGGTAGGCCTCGCCGAAGGCGATGNGGCGGGCGGCGTTCTCGTCGAAGAGGGTGTTATAGAAGAGCAGGTTCTGGTTGGAAATCGGGCTGTCATAGGGGACCAGGGCCGCCTCGCCGAAGTAGGCCGCGCCCTCGTCCACGGATATGGCGGCTTTCAGAGTCTCCTCCCCCTGCTCCGCATGGGCCTCCACGATTCTGCCGTCCTTTACCACGAAGTGGAATTTGTCGATGACGTTGCCGTCGTGGACCAGGGGCAGGGAGGCATAGACCACGCCGTTCGCCCCGNTTTTNAGGGGGGAGGTGAAGATCTCCTCCGTGGGGATGTTGGCGATATAGCTGCGGCCGGAGAGGGTATGGTCCCCGCCGCTCTCCCAGATGTGGCCCTCGGGCAGTTCCACGGTGAGGTCCGTGCCCAGGGAATTGGTGTAATGGAGGGATTTTNATTTCTGGNCGTTCAGCTTCTCCAGGCGCTTTTCCAGGGTGGAGAGGTGCTCTTTCCAGCGGTCCACGGCTTTGCCGTCCCCGGTGACGCGGACGGCGGAGAAAATCGCGTCCCACAGGGCCGCCACGGCCTCCGCCTCCCCCTTGTCCGGGAAGACCCGGGCGGCCCAGGAGGGAATGGGAATCGACGCGATGCACCAGGGGAAACCGCCGCACATCTGGAGGCGGTCGAAGTCCTTGAGGGCCTTGCCGCTGGCCCGCTGGGCCCGGATGATGCGCTGGGAATCCACGCCCTTCAGATTCTCCGGGTCCGAGGCGGAGATGGCGAGGTAGGCCGTGCCCTCCAGGGCCTGGTCGTTGAAAAAGTGCCGCCGCCAGAGGGGCACGGCGTCGAAGACCTCCTCGGAGGCGCGGAGGTATTTCATCCGGGTCATGGCGTCGTCGGTCCAGTTCATCACCACCTCGCAGCAGCCGGCCTCATAGGCCTCCTCCGCGCACAGGCGGGCGAAGGGGGCGCACTCCACCGGGGAGGAAATCACCANCCGCTGGCCGGGATAGGGGTTCAGACCAATCCGCACCAGGAGGCGGGCGTATTCGCGGAGCTTGTGTTCCATTTGTCGGGTCCTTCCTTTCCGTTTGCACAGGCATTCTATGGAAATATTATGTGCGATTATAGAGCATTTTAACGGGGAAGTAAAGACGGCGGGGGACGGGATTTCAAAATTGTTCATCTTTTCCCGCAAGGCAGCAAAAACCGGAGAGGAGTTTCCCCTCCGGTTTTCGCTTTTTGGACGCCGTTAAGCCGGGTGGGCGGCGGTTTCCCGGTCCAGGCGGAACAGCAACGTCAAGCACCACAGGCCCGCCAGCCCCACCAGGGCGTAAATGATTCGGGAAAACACCGCCGTCTGGCCTCCGAAGAGCCAGGCCACGGCGTCAAAGCCGAACAGGCCGATGCCGCCCCAGTTCAGCGCGCCGATGACCGCCAGCAGGACGGCGATTTTGTCGATTGCCATGGATATCCCTCCAATCCTGTCGAGCTGGTCCTTAGCTTGCCCCAATTGGGCGGTTTTCGCGCTGGAAAAATTTAGCAGACACTTACACGTCCACCGCCTTCCCCGGGGAGAGGAAGTAGAGCACCCGGCGGGTGACGGGGGCTTCCAGCACCCGGGTTAAGGCCAGGCTGTAAGCCTCCAGCTGCGGGCGGTAGCGCTCCGCCCGGTCCGTGATCTCCTGGGGAGTGAACACATGGTCGGTTTTAAAGTCCACCACCGTCAGGCCCCCCTCCGTCTCAAAGCACAGGTCCGCCACGCCCTGGAGGAGGATGGCGTCCTCCTCCGAGGCCTGGGGGTCATACTCCCGGGCGGGAACCAGCAGGGTGAAGCGGTACTCCCGGAGACAGCGGGGGCTTTGGCGGACCTCCCGGGCCAGGGGGGAGGCCAGGAGGCGCTCCAGGGCGGGGACGTCCACGGCCTGGGCCTGCTGGGCCGTGAGAAGGCCCTTTTCCGCCAGGGCGGCGATTTGGGCGGGGACGCCGGAATTTTGAAAGTCCAGGTACTGGAGGACCAGGTGGGTGGCGGAGCCCTTTTCCGCCGGGGTGAGGCCGGTTTGCTCCCGGCGGAATTTGGGCTGGGAGAGGGGCCGGAGGTAGGGAGTGTGGGCGGCGTTCTCCGCGATCTCCTGGTCCAGGGGACGGCCCTTTAATTGGGTGGCCGTCAGCTTGGCGGGGAGGGCCGCTTCCCGGCGGTATGGATATTCAAAGGCCAGGAGGGCCGGGTCGAAGGGAATCTCGGGGCGTTCGTCTCCGGCGGACTCCAGGGAGGGGCGGGAAACTTCCCCGCAGTCCCCGGCGTCGTGGAGGAACACTTCCCAGGGGGCTCCGGGGCAGGAG
>NZ_CAJMXG010000263.1:0-3543 GCF_905219725.1 Oscillibacter sp. CU971 | reverse complement strand
GCCCCAGACCGGCGGCGGCCTCCGGGTCCGTCCCGCCGCAGTTCCAGGGCCGGGGAAGGCCGGAGCCCCTGCCGCCGTCCGGGGATCAGGCCTTTGAGGACAAGCTGAAGCGCTTCCTCTCCTCCTCCGAGGGGAAGATGGCGGATCTGAACCGCAGCATGGACGGCAAACGGGGGAGAAGACGGAGATAAAAAAAGAGCGAAAACCGCCCGGAGCCGGGCGGTTTTCTTCATGGCATAAAAAGGAGCCGCACGGACAAACGCCATGCGGCCCAAGCGGGTGGGATATTGGAAAGCTTCCTATATCAAAGTACCATGTTTTCCAGGTCTTGTAAATAGAAAGTTTTGCCGTTTTCCGACTTCTTTTGTCGAAAGCCGCCGCTTGGCGGGTGCGGCGGAAAAATTTTGTGAATCTTTTGAAAAAACGCCGGTTTCCTCTTCCCATTTCAATACAAATATGTTATATTATACAAAAGGGCCTCCGCAACGATCTTACCGGCCCTTTTTCACACGAAAGGAGCGATCTCGATGAAGTACACCTACGCTTGCAAAAAGGTCTCCCTCAACGATTCCATCAAGGCTTACACGGAAAAGAAAATCGCGAAGCTGGAAAAGTATTTCCGGGAGGACACCACCGCGTTTGTGACATTCTCGGTGGAGAAGGACCACCGCTGCACAGTGGAGATCACCGTTCGGAGCGGCGGCGCTCTGCTCCGGGCCCAGACGGAGGCGCCGGACGGCGATATGCGCGGCGCCGTGGACGCCGCCGTGGGCTATATCGAGCGCCAGATTTTGAAGAACAAGACCCGGCTGTCCAAGCGCCTGCGGAGCGAGGGCTTCCCGCCTCCCGCCCCGTCCACCGACTTCGACGTGGCGGAGGAGAAGGAATTCCCCGTGGTCCGCACCAAGCGCTTCGCCGTAAAGCCCATGAGCACGGAAGAGGCCATCTTGCAGATGAACCTGCTGGACCACAGCTTCTTCGTCTTCCGCAGCAGCGAGGACGACAGCCTGTGCATCGTCTACCGCCGGAAGAGCGGCGGCTATGGCCTCATTGTTACGGACGAGGAGGAATAAGCTCCGGTTTGAAAAAACGCCGGGCCTACATGGAACAATACCGGGGGCGCACCGTTCTTGTGCGCCCCCGGTTTCTCTTCGGGTTCCAAGCTCCGCCCGGTGATGTGCCTGGCGAAGGCGGCGTTCCTCCTCCCCGCCGGAATCTCCGTCCCGGCGGCGTTCGGCCTGGCGGGGTTCTCACTTCAGGGCGCAGGAGGCCCAGACCGCGTTGTGGTCGGAAAGCTCCTCCCCGGTGAACGCCGCCAAAGCGCTGCCGGGCAGGGCAAAGCCGCAGTCCTCCTTCCGGGTGGAGATGGTGCGGCTCTCCCCTGTTTCCAGGCCCCGGACCAGCAGCCAGTCCAGCCGCAGGTCCAGATGCCCCCCGCCGGGGAGGGGCTTGCGCCGGGTGGCCGCGGCCCTGTCCGGCAGGAGGCGGTAGCCCGCTTCCTCCGCCGCCGGGAGGCATTCCTCCCAGTCCGCCACATCCTCCAAACACCGGCGCTGGAGCTCAGGGCTTCCCGCCACGGCCCGGATGGCGTCCTTGTCCCGGCCGTCGAAGGTGTTGGTATTCAGATCCCCGCCCAAAATCACCGGCATATCGGGGAACATGGCCTCCGCCTCCGCCAGCACGGCTGACAGCTGGGCCCGGCGGCCCGGGCCGTGGGTCCGGTTCTCCAGGTGGATGGCGCCCACGCCCACCGGCGTGCCCGCCACGTCCAGCTCCGCCAAAACGGCCAGCCGCCCGCCAATCCGCCGCTGGCGGTCAAAGTACCAGTTGTACTGCTCCGGCAGGCGGACCGCCTTGGCCCGTTTGATGGGCCAGCGGGAGAAGATGGCGTTGCCGTGGAAACCCTTTGAGTCCTCCCCGTTCACCAGCTCGATGAACTCCAGGCCGAACGCCGCGTTCATCCCCAGCCGCTTCGCCAGCTCCAAGGTGGTGTTCTTTCCGCCGGAGCGGACGCAGCCGTCGTCCAGCTCATTGGCCAGAATCACATCGAAGGGCCGGACCGCCGGGCAGGTTTCCAAAAAATCCCCCAGCTCCTCCAGGCACACGCCCCGCTCCATATTGAACACCAGCATCCCCAGGGCCTCCGGGGCCCGCGCCGGGAGCGGAGCCAGATTGTGCACCTCCGCCTGGGAAAATTGGGGAATCTTCCCCATGACCTCCGCTTGGGAGGTTTCCTCCAGCAGCGCCCCCAAGCGCTGCCGCTCCTCGTTGGGCAATCCCTTCATCGTGATTTTCCTCCTTCTGCTTCCTTGGCGGACCGTACCGCCGGACGGTCTGTGCCGAAATTCAGGCTCTTTATTTTGTATTATAAGCGCCGGGCGGATAAAAGGCAAGAACAGCAAACCCTTTTTGACAGGAAAGCGGCAAAGGCCTCAAGTTTTCCTTGCATTCCCTTTGAATCCGTGTTACAGTAGCGGTGGGACGGTCCGCCGTCCCCAGAACAAAAGACAAGTGAATCGCCAGGGGGGCTGCCGCGCAGCTGAGAGTAAGGCATTTGGCCTTTGACCCTTTGAACCTGTTGGGTAATGCCAGCGTAGGAAGTCGTTTCTGAAGCAGTCAGAGCATCCGTATGGCATAGCTTGCCGGATGTTCTGATTTTATTTTTTTGGAGGAACCGAACATGAAAGCAAACGCCGCTATCCAAATTCTGCCCGCCGCGTCCAGCGACCGGGAGATCGTCCGCATCGTGGACGAGGTCATCGCCTACATCCGGTCCACCGGCCTGCACTGCTTTGTGGGTCCCAGCGAGACCTGCGTCGAGGGGGAAGATCTTCACCAGCTGATGGAGATCGTGGAAAACTGCATGCGAATTGCCAACCGGGCGGGCAGCGAGAAGGTCTCCGCCTATGTGAAGCTGGTCTACAAGCCCAAGGGAAGCGTGCTTGGAATCGATGAAAAAGTCGGACCGCACCGGCAGTAAGCTGCCCGCCGCCGGGTCCCTGGCGGCAGCCGTGCTCTTGTGGCTGCTGGCCTCGGAGGCGAGGCTGGTTCCCTCGTTTCTGCTGCCCTCCCCCGCCGCCGTGTGCCGGGCCCTGGCGGAGGACGCCCCGGTCCTGCTGGAAAACGCCGGGGTGACGCTGCTGGAAGCCGCCCTGGGCCTTGCCGCCGGAATCCTGTCGGCGCTGATCCTGGCAACCCTGATGCACCATGTCCCGGTCCTGTACCGGGCGCTGTACCCGATACTGGTCATCACCCAGACCATCCCCACCGTGGCCCTGGCGCCGCTGCTGGTGCTCTGGATGGGCTTCGGCATGGCCCCCAAGGTGACTCTGGTGGCCCTGACCACCTTCTTTCCCATTGCCGTCAGCCTGCTGGAGGGCTACGCCAGCACCGACCGGGCGGCGGCGGATCTGCTGCGCTCCATGGGAGCGGGCCGCCGGCAAATCTTCCGGTACCTGGAATTTCCCTCCGCCCTAAGCCATTTCTTCTCCGGCCTCCGGGTCTCCGCGTCCTACGCGGTGGTGGGGGCGGTGATCTCCGAGT
>NZ_CAJMXG010000262.1:0-3556 GCF_905219725.1 Oscillibacter sp. CU971 | reverse complement strand
ATATGGTCCCTTTATTGGACGTTTCCTTTACCTTTGTCTGTTTGTCTGGCTTTTACCGGCTTTAATCAGTGCTTCCTAAAATGTAATAAGGGAGGTTCCCTTCACTCATCCTCGCGGCATTTTCCGGCAGTTCCTGTAGCAGCGTCAGGAGAAAGGAGAACGCGCAGTACACTCCGCAGCCGCCGGTTAAAATCCACATTAGTTTTTCCAGGACTTCAATACGCTCAGCTTGCTGAACTGCTCCATATAAGCGCCCCCTTCTATCAGCTCACTTAGCGTTTTATGGATGACCGATGGGGAAATTGGGTGCTGCAGCATTCCGATCTATGTTTATTTCACAGTGAACTCCACCCCGATATACCGGTCAGAGGAACGGTTGTCTGGATCTACAACTTCCTTAACAAACAGGTACTCCCCCGGCTTCAAAGGGCCATACATATCTTCCCAGTTCACCGACAGATTGCTTTCCTTATAGTCCAGATTCGGTACGTTGTCCGGGGCAAAACCCATAACGATCAAGTGGGCAAACCAGTCCCCGCTGAAGCCGTCAATCCAGGCAACCTCCGTCCATGTCCGGCTGTTCTGATATACTTTTTGGGCAATATAGTATTGCTCTCCATACCCAATTTTAGGGATTCCCTCCTTGTGCAGAACCGCCATGGCCCCGGTGGCCGTAACGGTGGATGGGTCCACCGTCAGCCAAACGTGTTCGTCCTCCGTCAAGACCACCGGAGTTTCCTGACCGTTCAGCGACACAGTGGCGGGGACGTTCTTCCTGCCCCCCCAGAGGGTAGCCAACAGAATTGCCAGCGCCGCCAAAATGAGGAGTCTGTTTCTTTTCATATCTATCGCCTTTCTAAAAATTCATCTGGAACCAATACCAACGCGCCGTGATTCTCTCCGTTCGCTCGTGATTATCTCCATCCGTTTCTTCCCAACTCCAGCCGGTATCATCCCACACAAAATCCACCTCTGTGCCCTGAAACCCAATGGGGCGGTCATCCTCTGAATAGTAAAAGCCCTCATAGGCGGTGGCCGAACCGATGCCGGACCCCTTTGTGATAAACTCCACCATCCCAGCGGCCGGATACCAGGATATCTGCCATTCGATATAGGCTGTGACCCCCGGCGGGTCCGCCAACAGGCCGGTCGCAAACTGTTCCAGCGCCCCTTGGTTCGTCTGGACATACTCAATAATATCAGCTTTCTCGACGCGCTTTTGGAAAACCGTAGTATACAAGAATTCGGCGGCCGCTATGGCGCACAAGATACAAATTGCCGCAACAATTATCGGTCTTTTCATATGAGCGCTCCTTGTACAGTTTTGCTCACGCCAATGCGGGGACGAAGGTACTCCACCCGCTGCCGCCCCGCTCCGCATCCCGGTCGTCCGAGAGGGTGAACGAGTAAACCGGCTGCCGGAAGCCCTTGCTGTCGGTCAGGTATTGCAAGTCAGAGGCTGTAACCCGCACCCGCTTGAGGGACAGTTCATCAAACATGGGCACGTCCCGCCAGGAGAACCGGCCCGCGCAGAGCCGGTGATATGCCTCCTCGGGAGAGATGACTGCGGCGTCCCCTTGTAGAGTGCTGACAGAAAGGACGTTGTCTACTCTGAAAAGAACGCCGTCCTCAGCTGCCCGGCAAGCCAGTTCACCATCCGTCAGCACGCCGTCTTCCATTACGCTCTCCGCCCGAAAGGCGTACTCTCCCTTTTCCCTGTTTACCACAACGAAGCTGGCCGCGCTGGGTACGTCAATGCCCAGCTTTTCCAGAGCGGACCGGAGTTCGCGCTCCGTACCTGTTCCGCCTTTCTCTATATGGCGCAGATCGTTGTCTACCCGGTAATCTGTGTAGTGATAGGAGCAGTCTTTATAACTTACCCACAAGCTATATGTTCTGTGATCGGTGTAGGCGGCAATATTGTCATAATAATTCACATCCACATCTGGACTTCCGAGATCGGCCTCCACACCCAGCCGTTCGATAAACTCCACCGCAAAGGCGTCACAGCTTTTCTTCGTGAAGGGCTCCGCCCAATATACGCCGGACGGTCCCGGCTCATTAGACAATACGCATTCCCGCACCCACTCCACGCCTTTGGTATTGGCGGCATAGATCGGTGCGTCCGCCAAATTACCGTAGGGCTGAAGGCGGTAGGCCAGGCCCACTCCGGCCAGTACGGCTATGGACAGAACCGGGAGCACGGCATAGGCTCCGGCACATTTCCACCGCTTTCCTTTCAGACTGACAGCCAGCATGCACAGGCAGTACCCCAGCATGGCCCCCAGGATATTGCAGATCAGATCGTCCACATCGGCCTGTCCCCTGCCAAAGGTATACTGGAGCGCCTCAATTAAAAACGACGCGCCCGCTCCCGCCGCCAGCATCCAATACCACCGCTGAAACCGTTTCACCGACAAAGGGAGCAGCACTCCCAGGGGGAGAAACATGGCAATATTCAGCAGAGGGTTCAGCCAAGCCTGAAGGGCAAAGACGTTCCACGCCTCCCAAAAAGCCAAAAACGGGCGGAGCTGGATGCGCATTCGTATCCCGCCCCCCATGCGATCCATAAACGTGACCGCGGCCAGCCCGCCCAGATAGCACAGCAGAAGCAGGATCGCCGCGGCTTGTCCCTTTGGAAAGCGCGTCCCTTCCCGGCGGCATTTCCGATTCAGCGGAACAAGCAGCGCCGCGCCTGCGGCCAAACCCATCAGAGCGGGGGAATTGCCCGGCGGAAGATGTAGAAAATCAAACCAATAAAATCGTGCATAGAAAGCTCCTCGTTAATCAAAACGTCTATCCGGGGTCCCGTCTTCCAGCTCCTCGGCGTCCGCCGTCTCAAACCAGTCGAAAAAGTCGTCCTCCAAGCAACGGACCTCCTCACGGTTCCGATCATCATGAAGCATTCGGATCACCGTCTGTCTCTTTAATTGTCTCAGCGGGGGCCTTTATTTCCTCTTTCACTATAGAGTTTTCTGTTTAGTATCCATGGCCCACGCATTCATATCCGTAATTCCTCTCCCTCCTCCGCACGGCGNTCNAGTCNGCGCAGCCAGAGAAAATGTCCCGCAATCAGCGCCACCGTCAGGACCAGGGCCGTCGTATCTGCGGCTTTCCCCGACAGGCCCAGTCCTTTCTCGACCAGCAGATAGGACGCCAGCAGCATCTGAGGGAAAGGCGTGATTCCATAAACCAGCACGGCGAAGAGGATCAGCCTGCCTACAAGGAACAGCGCGGCAAGCAGCACCCCGCAGGTACCCCAGTACCATTTCAGCTCCCAAAGCAGCCGCCGCCCGCCGTAGAAGTACACCAGCGCGTCCAGCGCCGCCAGGCTCAAAAGCCACAGCGCCGTCAGAACTGCGGTCCTGCCGGGATAGTAGACCGTGCAGAGGCTGTGCGTCACGATATCCACGCTTGCGCAGAGCTGAAGGACGATCCAGACCGGCAGCACCGCGATAGTGAGGCGTTTTCCGGTTCTTTCAGAAGCTGTACCAATAGAGGGAAAAGTAGTATAATGAGGGAATGATACAGAAAAATGAGCGACGCAGCTATGCGA
>NZ_CAJMXG010000261.1:0-3563 GCF_905219725.1 Oscillibacter sp. CU971 | reverse complement strand
GTCCCCGTCCCGCCCCGCTCGTTCCACAGCTCACTCCGGCTGGCCAGCCCATCCGCCGCGATGCCGAAGGGCAGCCGGTCATACATACAGGCCAGCACCATGGCCGCCCGCTGTCCGTCTTTCTCCCCCACGTACACCTGGTAAATCCGCAGGATATCGTTTCCAACCTCCGCCCGGATGTCCAACGCTTCCTCGGCTTCCACGTCTTTCAGACCGCCGATGGAGATGGCCGTCGACGGGCAAATTCGTGCCTCCAGACTGCNCCAGACATTGGACAGCATCCCAAACCCCAGCAGGGCCTGGATACACATCACCACGGTCAACGCTACCGCCGCCCGGCCAATCCACAGCCAGCCCTTGCCCCGGTACTGCCTGGCCATCTCCCGGCCAATCTCCGCCGGGTCCCCCATGGCCTCCAGGCACCGCGCTTCCGCCAGTTCCGCATCCCAGCCCATCTCCAAAAGGGCCTCCATCCGGTCCTCCACATGCTCCTCCAGCTCCTGGCGGACGTTCTCCCGCTCCTGGGCCGTCAGCCGCCCCAGGGGCGAGAGCACCTGGTCCAAAAACTCCTGCCGGGTCATACGGCCTCCGCGCCGCCCCGCAGCACGTCGTTCACCGCNCCGGAGGACCGCCTCCAGGCGGCCTCCTCCTCCCGGAGGGCCGCCTGGCCCTTCCGGGTGAGGTGGTAGTATTTCCGCTCCCGCCCCGTGGGGGCCTGCTTCCGGTAGGCCTCCACAAAGCCCTCCTGCTCCAGCCCGTGGAGCACCGGATACAGCGTCCCCTCCTTCATGTCGAAGGTGTGGTTGGACCGCCGGGCCAGCTCCACAATCATCTGATACCCGTACATATCCTCCCCCGCCAGCAATGAAAGCGCCAGCAGCCGGGTATGCTCAATGGCCTGTTTCTTCATCGCGTCCGCCTCCTGATACCTAGAATTTCTATGCTTATTATACATAGTATTTCTAGGTATGTCAAGCCCCTGGAAAAAACTCTGTCCATCTTTTGAAATCTGTGCTATAATCTCCCCATGAACGAAAACGCTATGACATTATCGCGGCTCCCGCCGCCGCTGCTGGCCTGGTACCGGGCCAGCGCCCGGGACCTCCCCTGGCGGAAAACCCAAGACCCCTACCGCATCTGGGTCTCGGAAATCATGCTTCAGCAGACCCGGGTGGCGGCGGTGCTGGGCTACTACGCCCGGTTTTTGGAGGCCTTCCCCACGGTGGAGGCCCTGGCCTCCGCACCGGAGGAGCACCTGATGAAGCTCTGGGAGGGCCTGGGCTACTACAGCCGGGCCCGGAACCTCCAAAAGGCCGCCAAGCTGGCGGTGGAACGGGGCGGCTTTCCCGACACTTACGAAGGGCTTCTGGAGCTCCCCGGTATCGGGGACTACACCGCCGCCGCCATCGCCTCCGCGGCCTTTGCCCGGCGGGAAGCGGCGGTGGACGGCAACGTCCTCCGGGTTGTCACCCGCCTGACGGATGACCACAGCGACGTTGCCCTCCCCCAGACGAAAAAAGCCATCCGCTCCCAGGTCCAGAATATTTTCCCGGAAGCCGAGACGGACGCGCGGATTTTCAACCAGTCCCTCATGGAGCTGGGGGCCACGGTCTGCGTGCCGAACGGCCCGCCGAAATGCCTCCTCTGCCCCGTCCGGGACCTCTGCCTGGGCCGGGCCCGGGGCACNGCGGAGAGCCTGCCNGTAAAGGCCCCGAAAAANTNCCGCCGGGTGGAGGACAAGACGGTGTTCCTCCTCCTCCGGCAGGGCCGCGCGGCCCTGCGGAAGCGCCCGGCCTCCGGCCTACTGGCGGGGCTGTGGGAGTTTCCCAACGTGGAAAGCGCCCTGGACGAGCCCGCCGCCGGGCGGGCGGTTCGGAACTGGGGCCTGGAGCCGGTTGCCTGGAAACGCCGCCTGACGGCAAAGCACATTTTCAGCCACGTAGAGTGGCACATGACCGGCTACGCCCTGGAGGTCTCCGGGGAAGGGCCGGAGGATTTCACCTGGGTGGATACCCTGGAGCATCACGCCGTCCCCTCGGCCTTCTCCCGCTTCACGGAGGAGGTCCGGCGGGAGCTGGAGGAATAGGAGGGCCTATGCCGTTTTGGAAGCAGAGCGAGGACCCCTGGGACCGGAAGCCGGACAAGCCCCGCCGGGAGCCTAAGGAGCCGCAAGCAAATCCCCTTGACAGCCTGAAAGCCTGGAACGAGGAGCGCAAGGCCAAGGCGAAGGAAAAAGAAGAGGCCAAGCGCCTCCCGCCGGAGCCCTGCCCCTGGTGCGGGAAGGACATGGAGCAGGGTTTTATACTCGGCGGACGGGACGGCGTCCACTGGTATCCCGGCATCTACAAGGGCGGCCTGTTNCNGGGCCTGGACTACGCCGGCGGGATCGACGTGCTGGACGAGGGCGGCCTGTGGCACGGCCTCTATAAAACCACCTGGCTCTGCCGGGACTGCAAGAAGGCCGTCTTTACCATGCCGGACCCGCCGGAGCTCTACGACCCCTTCGCCGTCCCGGCGGAAACGGAAGAAACGAAAGAGGAGGAAAAGAGCGCGGAATAATCTGCCGAATCCGATCGCTTTTTGTATTTTTATGGCGCAATTATACTTTAAGTATGGAGCCATGGGCTCCAGCAAGTCCGCCAACGCCCTGATGGCCCGCTTCAACTACGAGGAGCGGGGCCAGAAGGCCCTGATGGTCAAGCCCCGGCTGGACGCCCGGGACGGGGAGCACATGGTCTATTCCCGCATTGGCCTGAAATACCCCTGCGTGTACTTTGACGAGATGCAAGCACTCACCATCATGGAGCTCCAGCAAAACG
Organism: Oscillibacter sp. CU971; assembly: GCF_905219725.1. Lineage (NCBI taxonomy): Bacteria > Bacillati > Bacillota > Clostridia > Eubacteriales > Oscillospiraceae > Oscillibacter > Oscillibacter sp. CU971. The sequence continues at coordinate 744 of NZ_CAJMXG010000261.1, read as the reverse complement.
CCTGCATCATCGTGGACGAGGCCCAGTTCCTCACCCGGGAGGAGGTCATGTACCTGGTCTATCTGGTAGACGACCTGGACATCCCCGTCATGTGCTATGGCCTCCGGGCGGACTTCAAGGGGGACCTGTTCCCCGGCAGCTATCAGCTCCTGGTCATGGCGGACAAAATCGAGGAGGTCAAGACCATCTGCTGGTGCGGCAAAAAGGCCACCTTCAACGCCCGCTTTGACGAAAACGGCACGGTCCTCAAGGAGGGGGAGCAGGTGGTCCTGGGGGCCAACGACAAATACATCGGCCTCTGCCGCCGCCATTGGATGGAAGGCAATCTGGGACCGGACTTTGACGTGGAGGCCCTATGACCTGCGCCCTCTGCCCCCGGAACTGCCGGGGGCCGCGGACGCCGGACCGTCCCGGCGGCGTCTGCGGCCAGCCCTCGGCCCCCGTCGTCGCCCGGGCGATGCTCCACCAGTGGGAGGAACCCTGCCTCGTCGGGGAGCACGGGGCGGGAGCCGTTTTTTTCTCCGGCTGCAATCTCCGCTGCGCCTACTGCCAGAATAAGCCCATCTCCCAGGGCGGCGTGGGGAAGCCCGTTTCCGTCTCCCGCCTCCGGGAAATCTTCCGGGAGCTCATCGCCGGAGGGGCGGCCTGCCTGGACCTGGTGACCCCCACCCACTTCGCCCCCGCTATTTTAGAGGCCCTGGGGGACGGGCCCTGGCCCGTCCCGGTGGTGTGGAACTGCGGGGG
>NZ_CAJMXG010000260.1:0-3611 GCF_905219725.1 Oscillibacter sp. CU971 | reverse complement strand
AAGAGACAGATCACGTCCGGGTCCTCCCGCAGCGCGGCCCGGAGGCCGGTGGCGAAGCTCCCCGTGTCCCGGCCGATCTCCCGCTGGTTGATAACGCACTTTTCCGGGGTGTAGACGTATTCGATGGGGTCCTCCAGGGTAAGGATATGCTTGGCCTCATTGCGGTTGATTTGATTCAGCACCGCCGCCAGGGTGGTGGACTTGCCGGAGCCGGTCTCGCCGGTGATGAGCACCAGCCCCTGGCTGTAGGCGGGGAATTCGCCGACCACCTTGGGAAGGCCCAGCTCGGACAAGTCGGGAATGTGGTCGTTCAAAAGCCGGATGGCGGCGGACCAGGCCTCCTGCTGGCGGAAGAGGTTCACCCGGCAGCGGACCCCGGCGATGGTCAGCGCCAGGTCCAGCTCGCCCACGGCCTCCCCGTGGCGGATTTCGGACCCGGCCAGCTCCCGGGCGGCCTCCAGGCAGTCGTCCGACGTCAGGGGCGCGCCCTCCATCTCCCGGATGGCGCCGTCCACCCGGTAGCGGGGGGTCAGGCCCCGGACCAGATGAATATCGGAGGCCCCGTCCTTCCGGGCCTTTTCTACGTATTCTTTAACACTCATAGATTTTCCTCCTCTTTATCCGCCGCCCAGGACCCGGTGGACCTCCTCGCTGGAGGTCACGCCGTCTAAAACCAGCTTGCGGCAGTTTTCCATGATGGGGTGAAAGTCCGCCTGATCCATAGCCGCCTCCAAATCCTTGAGGGAGCGGGAGTGGATGGCCCGCCGGATGGCGGGATTGACGGGAAGAATCTCAAAGACGCCGGTCCGGCCCCGGTAGCCGGTGCCGAAGCACTCGCCGCAGCCCGCGCCCCGGTAGAAGGTGTACTCTCCCGGGGGGAGGCCCAGGGCCTCCCGCTCCTCCGCCGAGGGGGCGTAGGGCTTTTTGCAGTGGGGGCAGACCTTGCGCAGCAGCCGCTGGGAGACGATGCCCTTCACCGCCCCGGCGATGAGGTAGGGCTCCACGCCGATGTCCAGCAGCCGGTCGATGGAGCTGACGGCGTTGTTGGTGTGGATGGTGGAGAGGACCAAATGTCCGGTCATGGCGGCCCGCATGGCGATTTCAGCGGTCTCGCCGTCCCGGATTTCGCCCACGGCGATGATGTCCGGGTCCTGACGGAGGACGGAGCGGAGGACGTTGGCGAAGGTCAGGCCGGTTTTGTCGTTGATCTGGACCTGGCAGATGCCGTCGATGTGATATTCCACCGGGTCCTCCAGGGACACGAGGTTTACTTCCTCGCTTTTCAGGCGGTCAATCATGGCATACAGGGTAGAGGTCTTGCCGGAGCCCGTGGGGCCCACCATGAGGATGACGCCCTCGGTGGCGTTGTCCACCAGCCGGCAGAACCGCTCCCGGTTGCCCCCCTCCAGGCCGATACCCTCCAGGGTGGCAAGCTCCGGGGTCTTCCGCAGGAGGCGGATGACCACCTTCTCGCCGTGGATGGTGGGCAGGGTGGAGATACGCAGGTCCAGGCTCTCCTGGCGGACGGTGACGTTGGCCCGTCCGTCCTGGGGAATCAGCTTCTGGGCGATGTCCATCCGGGCCATGATCTTTAAGCGGGAGATGACGGAGCTCTGGAGCTCCCGGGGCACCGGGATGATGGCCCGAAGGGCCCCGTCGATGCGCATGCGGATGGTCATGCTGTCCTCGCCGGGCTCCATGTGGATGTCCGAGGCCCCTTCCGTACAGGCCCGGTCGATGATGGAGTTCACCAGCCGGATGGCCGGGGCGGCGTCCGCCTCGTCCTCGTCCACGGTCATGCTCTGGGGCTGGGCCGGGGCGGCGGCGCCGTACTGGCTGCCAAGGAGATCCCGCTGCATGTCCTCGATGGCCTGCATGGCCCCCTGGTTGCTGTAGAGGTTCTGGACCGCCCGCTCCACGGCGGCGGAGGCGGCGATGAGGGGAATGACCCGCCGCCGGGTGATGGCCCGGACCTCCTCAATGGCCACGAAGTTCAGGGGGTCTGCCATGGCCAGGTGCACGTCTGTCCGGGTGGCCCGGACCGGCACGGNCATGTGCTTTTTCGCCGCGCTCTTGGGCAGGAGCTGAGCCATTTCCGGCGGGATGGGGTAGGTGTTCAGGTCGATGAACTCCACGCCCAATTGGCTCATCAGCGTGTCAATGAGCTGCCGCTCGGTGATGAAGCCGTGGGTTTGCAGGATGGAGCCCAGGCGCTGGCCGGTGTCCTCCTGGAGCGCCAGGGCCTCATCCAGCTGGGCCTGGGTGATGCAGCCGCTGTTGACCAGCAGGTCGCCGAGTTTGACGTATTTCATGATGTCCCTTCTTTCTCGGGTGGGTTCAGGCAGCGGATAACCACGCCGCCCTCCGGCGTCTGGGCGCTGATGCCGCTGTCCTTCCAGGTGACCTTCAGATGCAAGGTGAAACAGGCCGCGTCCCGGTCATAGGTGATGTCCATGGCTTCGACCTGATAGTCTCCGTTTTTATAAGCGCCGCCACGGCCGTCTTTTTCCTTGGGCAGCAGCTCCTTGCCGCCGGCGTAGACCTGCCCGCTTTCCAAGGTGAGCCCGCGGCCGCCGTTGTAGGATTCCAGCGCGCCGTTCCCGGCGGTTTGGGTCTCGTGGGCGTAGCGCAACTCCCCGGCGATGGCGTCGGTGAGAGTGTTCAGCAAAAGCTGGGTCTCTGACTCCGCCGTGAGGTCGAAGTAGGTCTTCGTGGCCACGCTGAGGCCCGTGTTCACCATCACGCAAAGCAGCATGAGGACGGCCACGGCGCAGAGCATTTCCACCAGGGAGAACCCGGCGCTGCTTTTCAGCTTCTTTTTCATCCGCCGCCTCCTGTCATGGCAAGGCCGGAAGAATCCAATCCGGGCAGCGGGTCTAGGGCGTAGGAGAGCAGGCGCGGGGTGCCGTAGAAATGGAGCCCATGCTCACTTTCGCCGGCGGCAGCGGGGATGGTCACGGCAGAACCGTCCTTGCTTAGGATGGTTATTGCGGTTCCGCCGGACAGGCCGCTGTAAATATCCGTCTCCAAGGAGCCGCCGGGGACCTTGCTCTGCCGTTCCGCCTTGGAGAGAGCCGTGTAGTAGTCTTCGTCCGCCGCCTGGGCCTGGAGGCCGATGCTGGTGGAGGCTGAAACGGCCCCCAGCAGCAGCATGACGGAAAGCGCGCAGATCAGCACGGAGGCCAGCACCTCCACCAGTGTCTCGCCCCGGGAGTTTCGCAGCTTCTCGCTCATCCGTCTGCCGCCTCCTTCTTGATTTCCCGGGTAATCCAGTCCAGCCGCCAGGTTACGGCCGGATCGGTTTGCTCCGTTGGGACAATCTCCGGGTTTTCGAATTGAACGGTGATATTGTCCCCGGTGGTGGGGCCATCCTTTGGCAGCCGGTCCGCCTCCTTGGGATATCCAAGCTCAGGCGTATTGACAGCGGTGAGCTCCGCCTCCATGACGTAGGTGGGATCGCCGGAGGTTCCGGGGTCCAGCCACGCCTTCAGATGGATGCGGCGGCTTTGCGACATGTCGGCGCTCACCTTAACCGTTCCGAATTGCTCCTCAATACCGGCGGCGTCCGCCACCTTTATGGTCAACTCCCGGGTGGTGACGGCCGGAGTGGA
>NZ_CAJMXG010000259.1:0-3624 GCF_905219725.1 Oscillibacter sp. CU971 | reverse complement strand
TAAAGGAAATCATAAGTGCAAGGAAAATTATGTGAACTATGAACTCACCGATGAACAATGGGAGCGTATTCAGCCACTGCTGCCACCGGAAAATACGGGGAAGAAAGGACGCCCTAGAAAAGACGACCGGACGATGCTGACTGGAAAAGCTCCGGGAAAGTCTATCGTAGAATGCACAAAATCCGTTCCCCCAGAATGGTGGAATCCGACATGAGATAAGAGGGGCGGATATGGTTTCACGGAATGCCGCGCAGCTTTTTTATAGTACATTTCGGCTTGTGTTACCCCTTCGCCAATGTTATGTTTCAAAGGATGCAAAAATGCTGGGACTTCTACTTGCCTTTGTAATGCACAGCCCCGCTGCCCCACGCATTTATATTTGCATATCATTCTGAGCAAATAATCAAGAATGGGGGGAGAATCTTTGGTCAGGGCTCTGCCAAAATAAAAAAGAAGAGTTTTCCCTCAAAAGGTTTTTTCGCTTGATGCTGAATTATGGCTTGACTGCTGGATCAGTGCCGTCTTGGGTTCCGCTGAATTGCGGCAAGCCCGAAGTACCTGTAAACAAAATTTTTTACACGGTTCTGTCGGTTAGAATTTACAAATTTTACAAAAAACGGTATAATGAAATTAGGCCATGTTTGAAAAATGTCAAAACGCACAAACGGCGGATATTTTTCCGCCCCTCCGCGTTCAATTTTCTTGCCGGGCGACAGCCCGCCTGCGAAAATCTGCCTTGATTGGCACAAAAATCTCTCGCCGCCGGGCATTCTGCCATTTATCAAACAAGACCTAAATTCTACAAACAGAGGTGATTGAGCATGAAGCGAAACCTATGGAACAAGTCCAATGAGCAGACAGAGATGTCCCAAGCGTTGATGGAAACAGAAGGAAAGAAGAACACGTTTTTTCAGAGTGATAAATGGGCTGCCCTCAAAAAGGCGATTAATGACAGACATGGAAAGAGTGACCTGCTCAATTTTACGATCTTGCTGACAAATATGATGACTTTGATGGCTTGGCGGACTATGGACCTTACGAAGGCAGAATATGAAGGGAAAGCCGTCACCTATTGGTTCTGCGTGACCGCGATGTATGTTATTCTGGTTGCTTTGTTCTGGCATATCGTCTGTCTGGTGGGATGTGAGAGGTGGGGCCGCATCTGGAATTGGATACGCAGCAGACCCCAGACCGCTGCGGCCTTTTGGAAAAGACGGTCCGCCCCTGGAAAGATTGGCATTGCCGCAATTCCCCTGGTCATTCTTGTAATAGCTGGAATTACGTATTTTCGGCCCCATTCCGCCTATTACGCGCAGATCGGGGAGAGGTACGGGTTCCCTGTCGGAGAGGGCGGCAGCTTATCCAACAAAGAGCGCCGCGGGCTGGCTGGTTATTGGCGCATTGACGATTATCCCTGGCAGGGGAGAGTGACGCTGACCTATGTGGAGGCGTACGAACAGCTTGAGCTGATGTCGGAGTATTCCACGCTTTACGAAAGGGCTTTCTTCCAGCCGGCATCACGAATTGAAATCAAGTATCGGAGGGACAAGGAGGAGTACAGAAGATATCAGGAAGATTATTATGGCTCGGCAAAGGAAATTGGCTACCGAGTTCCCCTGCATATTGTTTACTATAACAGCGGTGGAAAGCAGGTTTTGGAGTTGAGAAGAAATAGCCGCGGCAATATGGAAATCACCGGATATTCTTCGGAAGACGCGCCGCAGCTTTTGAATTCGACGCTGCTGAGAATCCCGGATGGCCAGAGTGCTTCCAGCGGGATGATTTCCCAAGATATTGAAACGGTTTACAATTCCAATGGACTGCCTCAGCGGCGTAGGCTGTGTTCCCAGGCGTATAACCTCTATGGCGTAAATGGGGAACAATACTCCTATAATCAGGACAGGCAACTCAGTACCCTGTGCTACCTTGATGCTGATGGAAATCCGGTGTGCAACAAGCTTGGCATTATGATGGTGGAGTTCGAATACAGGGACGATGGGAAGCTGCAGAGTGTCCGCTATTACAGCGACCAGAACGGGGCCGAGCGGGTAGAAGGCTTTCACGGGGTCTTCTGCGAGATATTGGACTATGACGAGGAGGGGAAGAATATCGTAAGCCGCCGGCAAAAGGACCGGGGGGAGAATTGGTGCTATGATTCAAACGGCGTATATCAGTATACATACCAGTACCAGGGCGGCGTCCTGGAGCAGGAGAGTTTTTGGGGTGTAGATGAGGCCCCTGTTCAGGACAGCCGGTATAACAGCCGCTGGATAAAATTTTATGCGGAAAATCACCGCCAGCGCATTCGCATGGAGCTGGAGGCGGTGGGCGGTACCATGGAAGAGACGGAGCAATTCCCCGTCACGGCGATGTTGGAGAATGCTCCCGTGACATGGGGCGCTTCTCCCTTGCCGTTAAGCGCGTCGGCGGACATACTGGAGACATGGAGGGAAGAGCCGCTCTCCCACAACCGAAACATCCTCCAAGAAGAGCACAACGAGAACCTGGCGCCAAACCGGCGCTACAGCGTGATCCAGTATAATTTGAAAAAGGGTGTCGTGAACGAAATCAGCTACTGGGACAGCGAGGGCAATCTTGTGGCTGGCGAACAGGGCTGTGCGGTGAAGCGGTTTGAGTACGACGGGCAGATGCGAGTTATACGTGAGTCCTATTGGGACGGTGACGGCCAATCCTGCCGCCTCACCGGAGGATATGCAGCTGTGGAATATACTTACTACAGCGGCGAGGGCCAGGACTTGGAGCGAACTATATATATGGACAGTAATGACCTGCCTGCCATCAACCGGGATCTGGGCTGCGCCATGGTTTGTTACGAGTATTCCGGACCAAACCGAGAAACGGTTCGCAAGTCCTACTATGACCGGAAGGGCAGCTTGATGGCGCTTCCCGATTTGGGTTATGCCGAGGTGGAGCAGAGATATGACAGCAACGGCTTTTTGATTCAAGAGACATTCTATAACATCAAGCATGCGGTAGCTTGCCGGATAGATATAGGCGCCGCTAAAATACGGTATGAGTATGGTGCGGATGGAAACCTGATTCGAAAGAGCTACTGGGATCAGGAGGATTGCGCCGTTTCCCGGCGAGACACCGGCTATGCCTTGGTCAGTCAGACCTTTTCCAATGGGCGGCTGGTGGAAAAACGATATGAAGCCTATCAGGGCCGCACTTATCATCCGGTTCCGGACCGGGAAAGCGGAGCTGCGGTGATCACATACCAGTACAGGGGCGGCCAGAAGGTGGAGGAACGCTACCTGGACGAAGAGCGCGCCCCAGTCCTGCGCAGTGATCTCGGCTGTGCCTCCCTCCGGTTTGAATATGAAGCGGGGCGGTTGCATAGAACCTGCGCTTATGGACTTGACGGGGAGCTGATCTTGAGAACGGACTATGGTTTCGCCGTCATGGAATACGGATATGATGAGTATGGACGGCGGAAAACCATTTGTTACTACGATACGAATGAGCAGCTCGTTGAGCGGAGCGACACGGGTTATGCGAAAATTGAATATGGCTACGACGAGTTTGGTCGAGACAGCTTTAGCAAATACTATGACGCGGCTGGCCAGCCAGTAATCCGCAAAGACAACGGCTGTGCAGGGTACG
>NZ_CAJMXG010000258.1:0-3634 GCF_905219725.1 Oscillibacter sp. CU971 | reverse complement strand
TCAAACCTTACGGCTGCAAGGGATTGACGTATGTTGTAGGGTTTGTAAGTCTTTTTTTAAGAAAGTTTATAGAAATACCTATTTATAAAACATATGTGTATTAGGGAAATATATGGGAGCGAAACCTGAAAAAAAGTCTTACAAATCCTACAAGTCAAATCCGGAACTTTTTCGCTGTTTTCAGCTCCGGCGTGTATTTATCCATTCTTCTCACTGGACGTATTTTTCAAAATAGCCGCAGCTGTTCTTCTTCCGGCGGTTTCCGGGCTTTCATATCCTCCCGCTGCCGGAGCAGTTCCTGAATCCGTTTGCCGCCCAGCAGCTTTCCCAACTGGCACTGCTTTGAGGTCTCAAGGCTTGTCCAGCCGGATTCCAGGATTGTTTTCTCTGCCTTGCGAATCCTGCGCTTTCTGGCCTCTTCCCGCCGGGCCCGCTTCTGTTCCTTCGCCGCCTTGAGATTGTCGGCGGCATGAGATACCTGGATACCGCCGGCGACGTCCCGGAGGTCCTGTATAATATCCCTGGTATCCATCCGGGCGGCCCGCAAGTTCAGAACCTCAATTTTAAGGCTGGGGTCGAAGTACAAGTCACGGTGATGCTCCAGCATGACGCGCCTGACGGCCTCCTGATGCCCGTACTTGACAATGGCCTCGCAGACGGTCAAAGATGCAGTCTGGTCCAGCAGCTTGCAGCCCTTCTCCACGCTGGTCCTCTGTTCGTCCGGGAACAGGCCGAAGCCTTTGCGGGTCCAGGTCTTTCGCAAATCGTAGAACACATTGCCTTTCTTTTGCGAAAGCTCCTTGTCGAGAACAGCACAGCGTATACAGCCTTGATACAGATGGGCGCAGTCCATGGGTCTGTACCAGGCCCTCCAGGTTTTGCTCGTGCGTCCGTAATGGCTTTGCCTCTGGCAGACACGGCCCTTGTGAGCCGCCTGGAATATTTCCCAGCGCTGTTCCGCCTCCTGCCAGACCTGCTTGTGAAGTTCGTCCACGCTGCCCTCGAAAGTATAGGGCCGGTCCGTTTGATGGCAATTACACTGGTAAACTATGTCGTCTGACTGGCCGCAGAGCTTCTCGGATTCCAGAAGCGGATGCCGGAGCGGGCACGGCTCAGAAGGGAACCGGGGGCACGGAAGCACAGGATTGTCGTTCTCCGGCCGCCAGTCAATTCCGTGCCAGGACATGTAGCCGTTCGAGAAATGCTCTCCCTTAGCCAGCAGGCCGCAGGGGGTCTCAAAGACCATATCCCGCAGCGTCTGGTATTTATACGTCCAGCCGCCTTCATAATCCTCGTACTCCCGCATCCCCGGAGGCGTGTCCTCCGGTGTATAGCCCTCCGCCAGCAGACGGCGGGTCAGTTCGTTCAGTTCTTTGCACATGGTTTATATACCAGGGCACGGAATAAGGCCAAAGTGGTTCTGCATTGTATCCCGGAGCTGGGGAACCGTCAGGCCGTATTCTTCTGAAATACATTTCTCGCAGACGATAGCCTTGTAGCCCAAGGCCCTGGAGATACGCTTTTCCCATGAGTTGGTCCGCTCGGCCCCGCAGACTGGACAGGGGATGTTGTCATACCAGATTATCTTCCGGGGTTCTGTGTACTCCGGCACGGCTCACAGCCTCCTTTCTTGTGTTTACATACCCTTATTCTTCATTTATCACGATGGGATGCTCGTNGAGAATGGGGCACTTGGAGGGCCGCTGCTGGTAAAGATTGCGTTTCAAAAGTTTGAAGTGTCTCCGGCCCTTTGTGCAGTACGAATTGCCAAAGGACTTCATGCACCCACCGCTGCAAAGTTTCACGATGTCCCAATGGGTGTATACCCCGGAACAGCCGGAACACGCTGTGGGGAAACTTTTCATCTTCTTTCTCATATGCTCTCCCTTCCGCCATAACCATTTTTATCCATTTACCCCCTTGGCCGCAACAAAGTGGGCGGGAGGGGGGTTGTCAATGGTGCGCGAAGCACAGGCATAAGCCCTTGCCGTTGACAACCCCCCTCCCGTCCGCTATCATCTGCCAAGGGGGAGAATGGATTCCACTTTGATGTNTGCGCCGAGTCAGGATGTTTGTTCCCTCCAGCGCTCTGTGGATTCGCCGGGAAAGCAATGCCCACTGTATTCCCAGACGCCNGGCCGGCCTGGATTCACGGGATAAGTAATGCGCTTGAAAGTTATGTAGGTTTCCCGCCATTTGCCTGTGGCCGGGTCCAGCTTCTCACCAAGCGGCTCCCCCACCTGGACCAGCTCAGAAGTCATACAGAGCGGCGGCAGGCTGTCTATCAGAATATCCACCGTATCCTCGGTCACATAGTTTCCGATATGCGAAGCCTGACAGCTGAAATTGTCCCAGGTCAGGACTTCCTTTCCATTATACGTCATGATTTGCCCCCCCCTTTCGGATTCTGATGAATGTCTATCTTGTCACGCGGTTTCTGTGGCGTTGACTGTTCCGGAGGTTCAGTTCCCCAATACCGGGAAGCCGCTCCCAAAGACAGGTTTTGACTTCTTCGATATACTTTTTGGAATATCGGCCCTGAAGTCCGGTCCGCTTGTCAGAATAGCCGCTGGCGTCCTGCGAAGGACGCAAAAAAGAACCGGACAAAAGCCAATCCCGCAGCTTCAAGCGGCCTCGTACACAACAGCTTGCAGGACTTCTCGCTTCCAATGGTCTATAAAATCCTGAACCGTATGTGTTGGGTCCTGATTACCCTGGCCGCGCACCTGGACGATTCTCCGGTGACGGACCTCAATCGTATAAAAGGGCTTGGCCTCGTTTTTACTTCGCCGCAGGAACAGAATCAGGCACTTTTTTTGGGCGATTCTTTTGACGTATCCACCGACACAATGATGCAGGACATTGCCCTCCCGGATGATTTCGTCCGGCGTATTGGGGCGGACGATTTTCAAGCCCTTATATTCAAAATCCAGGCTGTTCCCGATATGGGCGTAGGCTGATTGGAAGCCGCGCTGTATGTTCTCGTCTTTTTGGGCCTTGATATTCTGCGCAGCNTTATCGTGGGATTTTTGCAAATCTCTGGGATACAGCACAAAACTGCTGCGCATATTATAATCCTGTCCATTACACATGTCCAGATAGTCCCGGTACTCGCTCAAAAGGTCCTGCATGTTCCGGTATCTCGGGGTTCCGGTCGGAGTTTTCCGGTCTTTCATGTACAAATATTGGGCGTCCAGATATTTGAGCAGCTTGTGAACCGTCATGTACTCCAGCGTCTCCAGGATGTCCCGCTCGACGCCATATTCCAGTTGCCAGGAGAGGAGCTCCTGTCTGTNCTTCAGATTCNCCCAGCAATATTCNTGGTACGTCTTCAGCGTTTTGAAATCAATATCCAAGCCCCGCAGGAAATCCACGTCCTCGGCGCGGACCTGCAATATTCGGTGGGTTCTGTTCTGGGTCTGGTCCAGCGGAATCTCGTTTTGGGAATCATGGCCGTATACCAGGTCCCTGGCAAGCGAGAAAAAGCCCACTTTGACGAGATGCTCCAGCCGGGGATGTTTCAAATACGCCGCCAGGAACGGTATCACCGCCATGGGCCTGTGGAAGTGCCGGTAGAACTCCGTAAGGGGGCAATACCGCCAGGGCGTATTTTCAAACACTTCGGGAAGATTCC
>NZ_CAJMXG010000257.1:0-3672 GCF_905219725.1 Oscillibacter sp. CU971 | reverse complement strand
ACAAACAAAAGCGGTGCGAGATATAAAATCCCACACCGCATATCAGACACAAACCCCAAACCCGGCCTTGTAAATTCATGAAAAGTCCGGTATAATGAGGCTGGCGCAGTTATACTGTTGTGTGGGAGGTTGGAGCTCCCGCATAGGGGCGTGGGGTGCTGCTAACACCCCGCGTCCTGCCTTTGTTCATCTCGTATTCTTATTGTACACCCGCAAATCCTGAAATGCAAGGTAAATCATGATATTTTTAGGGCCTCTGTCTATACCGGCAGAGGCCCTTTTTTGCGGACACCCGGCCCATTTNACGGTCTGCAAGGAGTTCAAGAAAACCGCTTGCAGTATCGGCCCGGACAATGCCCGCTTTCACGGCCTGCGCCATGGAGGCAATCAGGGCATGATAAGGGAAAAAAGAAGGAAAAAAACAAAGAGAAAACCCTGGAACCATTGCAATTCCAAGGTNTTCTCTGGCGCGGAAGGAGGGATTTGNACCCTCGCGCCNGTTTTATCCAGCCTACTCCCTTAGCAGGGGAGCCCCTTCGGCCACTTGGGTACTTCCGCAGATCCGGATTCACTTTTGAAAAGTTGGCGGAGAGAGTGGGATTCGAACCCACGGGCACTTGCGCGCCGCCGGTTTTCAAGACCGGTTCCTTCAACCACTCGGACATCTCTCCACAGGAAGGCGCCGTCTCTTGAACACGCATAATATCATAGCATACCCTCTCCCTCTTGTCAACAAAATTTTCCGCCGGGACGGGGAAATTTACCCCTTCCCCGTCCGGTACATCCGCCCCGCCTCCGGGGTCACGCCGTTCAGCCACAGCAGCTCCTCCACTGTCACGAACCAATAGCCCTCCTCTTGAAGCCGATCCACCACCCGCAGGGCCGCGTCCACCGACGTGGAATAGATATCGTGGAGCAGAATGATGCTGTTGGGCTCTACGCAGTCCAAAATCGCCCGGGTTACTTTTTCCGCGTCCCGGCTCTCCCAGTCCCGGGGGTCCACGCACCACTTCACCATGGGCACGCCAAGCTCCACCCCCTCCGCCACTTGGCCGTAGGGAGGCCGCAGCCNGTATTCCCCGCCCCCCAGCAGCGCCTCCAGCGCCGCTTCCGTCCGGGCCACCTCCTGGGCCGCCTCATCCGGGAGGATGCCGTCCAGACGCTGGTGGCTCCAGGTGTGGTTTCCTATCTGGTGCCCCTCCTCCGCCATGCGGGCCACCAGCGCGGCGTTGTCTTCAATCTGCTGGCCGATGAGGAAAAAGGTGGCCTTGGCCCCCCGTTCCTTCAAACCGTCCAGCAGACGCTCCGTGGTGCCCCGCCGGGGGCCGTCGTCAAAGGTCAGGGCCACGTACTTCTCCCCCGCCGGAATCTCGGCCCCTCCGTCCGCGGGCATTNCCTCGCCGCCCGGCAGGCACAGGGCGGTCAGAGGGGCCAGTATGAAAATTGGGACAATCTTCTTCACCATCGCGCANTTCCCCCTTATTTATCCGGGGTTAGTATGCGCAGCTCTCCGGGGAATTTTATTGGAAAAATCACGAAAAGAAAGAGCGCTTTGTCATGAGCCTAGGTTCTCATGACAAAGCGCTCTTATACGTGCTCTTACACCAGCTCAATCACCGCGGTCTCCGCGGCGTCGCCACGGCGGATGCCGGTGCGGATGATGCGGGTATAGCCGCCGTTGCGCTCCGCGTAGGTGGGCGCGATTTCCTTGAACAGCTTCTTGCAGACATCCTCCCNGGTGATGAAGCTCATGGCCTGCCGGTAGGCGGCCAGGTCGCTCTTCTNGCCCAGGGTAATCATTTTCTCAGCCAGGGGCTTGATCTCCTTGGCCCGGGTGACGGTCGTCTCCATCTTCCCGTGATCCAGGAAATCCGTGACCTGCTGACGCAGCATGGCTCTGCGCTGGTCAGAGGTCTTGCCGAGCTTACGAGGCATTTCGGTTTCCTCCTTACTTGTTATGGTTTCTCCTTCGCTCTCCGGCGGGGACGGTCAATTATTCTCCTCGTCGGCCAGGTGCAGGCCCATCATGGCCAGCTTGTTGATGACCTCCTCCAGGGACTTGCGTCCCAGGNTGCGGACCTTCATNATCTCGTCCTCGGTCTTGGAAATCAAGTCCTCCACCGTGTTGATGTTGGCCCGCTTCAGNCAGTTGAAGCTCCGGACGCTGAGGTCCAGCTCCTCGATGGTCATCTCNAGCACCTTGTCCCGCTGGGCTTCCGCCTTCTCCACCACGGTGGGGCGGCTGCCGACGTTCTCACTCAGGTCGGTGANNAGCGTGAAATGGTCGCAGAGGATCTTTGCTCCCAGAGAGACGGCGTCCCGGGCGGAGATGGTGCCGTCCGTCCAGACCTCCAGCGTCAGCTTGTCAAAGTCGCTGGAAGCGCCCACGCGGGTGGGCTCCACGGTATAATTCACCTTGTACACCGGCGNGTAGATGGAATCTACCCCAATGGTCCCGATCACATTCTGCTGGGGCTTGTTGCGGTCGGCNGGGACATAGCCNCGGCCATGGGACAGGGTAATCTCCATGTTCAGAGACGCCCCGTTGTCCAGTGTGGCGATGTGCAGGTCCGGGTTCAGAACCTCCACCTCGCCGTCGGCCTTGATGTCGCCGGCGGTCACCACGCAGGGGCCCACCGCCTCGATATAGACCGTCTTCACCGAGTCGCTGTGGAGCTTGGTCAGGAGGCTCTTGATATTCAAGACGATCTCCNTCACGTCTTCCTTCACGCCGGGAATGGTGGAAAACTCGTGCTGAACACCGGCGATTTGGATGGTAGTCGGCGCGGTGCCGGGCNGCGAGGAGNGCATGATCCGCCGCAGGGCGTTGCCCAGCGTCGTACCGNATCCCCNCTCCAGGGGTTCCACCACGTATTTGCCATAGGTTACTTCACCAGGNGCTTCGCNGCATTCAATCTGGGGCTTTTCGATTTCGATCACGCAGTACCCTCCTTCATCTTCTCAACGGGCGGCGCAAGACGCCGCCTCTGGTTCGGCTCATTATCGAGGGTATCCTCCGCTTACTTGGAGTAGAGCTCGACGATCAGGTGCTCCTCCACGGGGATGTCGATATCCTCACGAGCGGGGAGGCGGGTCACGGTGCCCTTCAGGCCGTTCTTCTCCCGCTCCAGCCACGCGGGCAGGAGGAAGATGGGGGCGTCCTGGCCGGTGAGGCGCTTGAAGACCTCGGAGGAGCGGCTGCTTTCCGCCACTTCCACCACGTCGCCGCCCTTCACCTGGTAGGAGGGGATGTCGACCTTTTTGCCGTTGACGGTGAAATGCCCATGGTTCACCAGCTGACGGGCCTGACGGCGGGTCATGGCGAAGCCCATGCGGTACACCACGTTGTCCAAGCGGCGCTCCACATTGATAAGCAGGTTGTCGCCGGTCTTGCCGGGGGCGGCGGCGGCGGCCTCATAGTAGCTGTGGAACTGCTTTTCCAGGATGCCGTAGATGAACTTGACCTTCTGCTTTTCGTTCAGCTGAATGCCATATTCGCTTTTCTTCTTCCGCATCTGGCCGCCGGGATTCCGGTTGGTCTCCTTTTTGGCGTACCCCATGACGGCGGGAGAGATGCCCAAAGCCTTGCAGCGCTTGGCGATGGGCTGCATATTCCTTGCCATATTGCTTCTTACCTCCTCTTTCGATCAGACGCGGCGGCGCTTCGGGGGG
>NZ_CAJMXG010000256.1:0-3682 GCF_905219725.1 Oscillibacter sp. CU971 | reverse complement strand
CAGGAGGTCCTCACCGGGGGCGGGGTGGACATAGTCTACTTCAACCAGACGGACGAGCTTCGGGCGGAACAGCGCTACGGCTCCGATCCCCTGGCCACCCACGGCTGCGGCCCCACCGCCATGGCGATGGCGGTTTCCTCCCTCACCGGGGAGACTGTGGACCCGGCGGACATGGCGGCTTTCTGCGTGGACCAGGGGTATTGGTGCAGAGGCCACGGGTCCTACCTTTCCATTGTTCAGGGCGTGGCGGAGTCCTGGGGGCTGGACTGCGAGTCCCTGTCCCCGGAGTCCCTGGAAGCGGACGAGATATACCGCCGCCTGGCGGGCGGGGATGTCGCCGTGGCCCTGATGACCAAGGGCCACTTTACCAAGGGCGGGCACTTCATCCTCCTCCGGGGGACGACCCTCAGCGGGGAGATTTTGGCAGCGGACCCCGCCAGCCGGGACCGAAGCCTGATCCCCTGGGATTTGCCGCTGATTTTAGAGGAGCTTTCCCCCAGCCGCCACGACGGCGCGCCGCTGTGGGTCCTCTCTAAACCGGCGGAGTAGCGGACAGGCCCCTTTTTAAGGGGCCTGTTCCCGGCGGCGGGGGAGGAGGCTTCTTTTTCAAACCAAATTTTTTTGCGGCGCCGCGGAACCGGGGCGGCGCTTTTTTCGTCTATATGGGCAGAAGGAGGGAGGCGGAAGCGCATGGAGGACGGACGGATCATCGAATTGTATTGGGACCGGGACCAGAGGGCCATTCCGGAGACTGCCGGAAAGTACGGGCGGATGCTGCATGGCATCGCCTGGAACCTGCTCCGCAGCCGGGAGGACGCGGAGGAGTGCGTCAACGACACCTACCTCCGGGCCTGGGAGGCCATTCCCCCCGCCCGGCCCGGGGCCTTTCGGATCTGGCTGGGGCAGATTACACGGAATCTCTCCCTGGACCGCTGGAAGAGCCTCCGGGCGGAGAAGCGGGGCGGCGGCGCGGAGCTGCTGCTGGGAGAGCTGGAGGACTGCCTTCCCGCGTCCGGCGGCGGGCCGGAACGGGAGCTGGAGGACCAGGAGCTGGCGGAGCTGCTGAACGTGTTTTTGCGGGNCCTCTCTCGGGAGGGACGGGCCATGTTCCTGCGGCGGTACTGGTACGGCGAGAGCGTGGCGGAGGTAGCCCTGGCCCTGGGCTGCGGGGAGGGGAAGGTGAAATCTTCCCTCTTTCGAAGCCGGAAGGCTTTGCGGGAGTATCTGGAAAAGGAGGGGATCGCGGTATGAGAGCGGAGCGGCTGTTCCGGGCGCTGGGCCTGGCGGACCCGGCGCTGGTGGAGGAGGCCCTGGCGGTCCGGGCCCGGCGGGTGGAGTGGAAGCGCTGGGCGGCCCTGGCGGCGTGTTTGGCGCTGGTGCTGGGCTTTGCGGTTTCCGGGGGCTTTCGGGGCGATGGCGGCATGGCTCCGGGGGGCACGGATGCCGGGAGCTCCGGCGGCGCGATGGACGGGGACGCCGGTGCCGACGGCGGCGGGGACGGAAGCGGCGGCGCGGAAGGCGGCATTGCCTTCTTATCCTACGCCGGGCCGGTGCTGCCCCTGGACACGCTGGAAAATCCGGCGGAGCTGACGGCGGAGCGGACGGTCACCTGGGACTTTCCCCCGGGAGCCTATCCCGACGGGGAGCGGCGGCAGTGGGGGGCGGAGGTGACGGACGCCTATATCCTTTGCAACGGCACGGAGGAGGACCTCGCCGTGACGGCCCTGTACCCCTTTGCCGGAAGCTTCGCGGAGCTGGCCCTGCCCGCCGTGACGGTGAACGGGGAGGCCGTGGAGCCCGCGCTGTACGCCGGGGCCTACGCCGGGGGCTTCCAAAGCGCCGCCGGGCCGGAGGGGGCGGATACCTTGAATCTGGCGGGCCNTAGCAGCTGGAGGGAGTACAAGGCCCTGCTGGAGGATGGGGCGTACCGGGAACAGGCGCTGGGAGAATATCCGGCGCTGGACAGTCCGGTGACGGTGTACGAATTCTCGGATTTTGAAGCGCCCCACGGGGAATATCAGGCGGCGACCCAGGCGGTTTCCTTTACCATCGACCCGGAGAGGACCACCGTGTTTACCTATGGCTTCAACGGCTGCGAGTGGGACGGCGGCTTCCGGCGGTACAGCTATTTCGTCCCCGACGGCATGCGGCGGGAGACGGAGCGGAAACTGCTGGTGGTTTGGGGGGAGGACATCGGGGAGTATGCCCTCCAGGGCTATCAGAACGGCGGCTGTAACCGGGGAGAGGAAATTGACGGGGTGTCCTGCTCCGTTGCCCGGCGGGAGACCACCTTGGGCGCGGCGCTGGATTTGGCCTGCCGGGATTCCGCTGCATGGTATGGGGAGGACTGGGTTTCGGAAGAGGGCCCCGTTACCTTTGCAATGTACCGGGGGGCGGCGGCGGAGCTGCTGAGCCAGTATGGGCCCCTTTCCGGCACGCCCGTGGACCGTTATGCCGACGGGCGGCTGGACGACCTGATACAAGAGACCCTGCACCAGGAGCGGGTGCTGTACCTCCGTTTCCCGGTGACGGTCCCCGCCGGGGGGAGCGCGGAGGTGGCATGCGCCTTCTGGAAGGCACCCAGCTTTGACTTTGGCTGCTCTGGCTCGGAAAACGAGGGGCTCCAGGGCTATGACCTGGTAACCCGGCTGGGGTCTTCGCTGAACTTCACCCGGCAGAGCGCCGCCCTGGTGAACGCGGAGAACGTTCAGATTACGGGGCAGGATTTCGGCTTCGATTCGGAGGGCGGCGTCACCTCTGTGGAGCTGGATTTGGAACAGGAGCACTATTATTTGGAGGTCCGGCCCGTGGAGGAATGACCTCGGAACAGGAAAAGCCCCTCCGGCACGTTCGCCGGAGGGACTTCTTTGTCAAATGTTCAAGAGGGTAAAGGTGTAGGTGAGCTCCTTCCACTCGCCCGGGGCCAGGGTGAGGGCGTGGGGCTTATCCTGGAAGCGGCCCGTTTCGCCGGTATAGGCGGCGCAGCCGTGCCAGGGCTCCATGCAGAGGAAGGGCGCGCCGGGCTTCGTCCAAAAGGCAATCATGGGAAAGCCCCGGAAGTCCAGGGAGACGCCCCGGCCCGTCTCTTTGTGCAGAAGGGAAACCCGCTGGGAGCGGAGGCCCTGGAAAATGAGAGTGTCCAGGCGGCGGAAGGTTTCGTAGTCCAGGGTTACCTTCCCGCCGCGGAGCATGGGCTCCCTCCCGCCGCCCCGGAGAAGGCCCTGGGGGGTGAGGAGGAGGGTGTCCGCGTCTTCGGGCTGATCGAACATCAGCTCATAGTCCTCGAAGCGCTCACCCCCCAACAGGGGGCAGCGGATGGCGGTGTGGGCCCCGATGCAAAAGGGCAGGGGGGCCGGGCCGGGATTCTCCACGGCGAAGGTGGTGGAAAAGCCGTTTGCGAGGAGCTGGTGCCGGACCTGAAGGACGAAGGGGAAGGGATACCGGGCCAGGCTCTCGGGGCTCTCCCGGAGCTCCAGGACGGCAAAGTCCGGCGCCCGGTCCGTCAGGGTGAATGTGCTTTGCCGGGCGAAGCCGTGGCGGCCCATTTCAAAGCTCTGGCCGTTGATGTCCACCCGGCCGTCTTTCAGGCTGCCCACGATGGGAAAGAGGATGGGGTTTTGGCCGGACCAGAAGGCGGGGTCCCCCTGCCAGATGTATTCGGTACCGGCGCTGTCCTGAAGGG
>NZ_CAJMXG010000255.1:0-3682 GCF_905219725.1 Oscillibacter sp. CU971 | reverse complement strand
CATCTTACCAGCGCGTGAAAGCCCTGTCAATCTTTTTTACAAGAATCTTGTAAAATCCCCCTTGACATAATCGAACATATGTGCTATTTTAAATTCACCGCCAAGTTTCTTGTAATTCCACCGCCCCGTATCCCCTCGTCTCCCGTCCCCCGTAAAAAAATTCAACCGCGGACCCAGCAGCGCGGTCCGCGGTTGAAGGCGAAGAAATTCCCGCCACAGTGCAGTTTTCGGCGAAGCCGGAAACGGAACGGCGGCGGGAATTTCTGAGCTGGTGGGGGAAGGTGGATTCGAACCACCGAAGTCAGTGACAACAGATTTACAGTCTGCCCCATTTGACCGCTCTGGAATTCCCCCAGATATCATGATGAACTTGTGGAGCTGGTGGACGGACTCGAACCCCCGGCCTGCTGATTACAAATCAGCTGCTCTACCAACTGAGCTACACCAGCAGTTCCAACAGCATTGCCTATTCTAGCAGACCNTTTCCCATTTGTCAACAAAAATTTTTCCTGTTTTCACGGTTTTTTCAAAGGAGAGGATTTACATGTTAAGAACCAGCCGCCGCCCCGGGACGCGGGCCCTGCGCTGCACCCTGTGCGGCCGGGAAATTCTCCGGGGCGAGGAGTATTGGGCCTGCAACGGGCACCTTTCCTGCGGGGAGTGCTTTTCGGACCTGGCCCGNCGGGAACTGGCCCCCTGCCGGGAGGTCCGGGGAAGGGAGGCGCGGCCATGACCCTTTTGGAAATGTCGGCCTCCTACCGCAGCAGCGCCGCCGCCATCCACGGGCGCATCGTGGAGCTGCGGGGGCTGGAGCGGGCCCAGGCGGACCCGGAGGCGGCCTTCCGCCTCCGCCGCCGCATCGACGAGCTGACCCCCCTCTGGCGGGAGGCCCGGGAGCTGGCGGCGCTGACCGCCCATTACTATGACAGGAGCCATCAAAAACATGAGAACTGCACGCTATGAGGGGCCCTTTGACACCAGGGCCAGCNAGTGGATCGGGGTCCTGACGGTCTGGAACCGCCAGAACGCCGCCGACAACTNCGAGCGCCTGGAGCNCCTCCGNCGGAATCTCCGCCNGGCCCNGGAACGGGAGCTGACCCCCCGCCAGCGCCAGCTGGTGGACCTCTACTTCGACCAGGGGATGAACNTCCCCNAAATCGCCCGGGAGCTGGGGCTGAACCGCTCCACCGTCTCCCGGACCCTCCGGCGGGCCAAGGCCCGGCTTTACCGATGCCTCCGGTATTCTTTGTAGACTTTTCACGGGAAAACCCAGGATTTTCCTGCCGTTTCGTCCATTTTGTCCCGCTTTTCCTCTTGCGGTTTTGCCTTGAAGCGGATATAATCAAAGCCAGTGCTTAAAAGGAAACAGCTCAACTGCCCCTCCCCCGAACCGGCGGGACGGGNGCCGGGAGGAACGACATGAAGGACATGATGTACAATTCCCTGCACAACCGATGGCTGCGGCTGGTGGCCGCCATGCTGGGGGAGGGCGTGGTAGCCCTGGCCCTCCGCTTATTCATCGTGCCGCTGGGCCTGTACTCCGGCGGGCTGATGGGCTTTTGCCAGCTGATCCGCACCCTGCTCCACAACACCCTGGGCCTGGAGGCGGACATCGCCGGCGTCCTCTATTTTATCAGCAACATCCCCATCCTGCTGCTGGGCTGGAAGACCCTGGGGCCCCGGATGACCTTCAAGACCATCGCCTGCACGGTGTCCTTTTCCCTCTTCTACAGCATCATCCCCTCGCCCAGCGTCCCCATTGTGGACGACTACCTCACCTCCTGCCTGCTGGGGGGCATCATCGTGGGCATCGCCAGCGGAATCGTGCTGACCTGCGGCGGCAGCGGCGGCGGGCTGGACATCGTGGGCCTCTGCCTGAGCAAGCGGGGCAGCCGCTTCACCGTGGGGAAATTCTCCCTGACGGTCAACTTCTTCCTCTACGCCGCCTGCCTGGTTCTCTTTGTGCCGGAGGTGGCCATCTACTCCGTTATCTACAACTTCTTCTCCGCCATGGTGCTGGACCGGATGCACCAGCAGAACGTCAACGTCCAGGCCATGATTTTCACCAAGGAGGACGAGAAGGAGCTGGGCCGCTTCATCATTGAAAAGCTGGGCCGCAGCGTCACCTATTGGGAGGGCACCGGGGCTTACAGCGGGAAGGGACTCCATGTGCTGGTGGTGTGCCTGTCCAAGTTCGAGATTGAGGATCTGCTCCACGCGGTCCACGAGCGGGACGACCACGCCTTCGTCACCGTCCAGGAGCGGGTCCGGGTCTTTGGAAACTTTGTGCGGAAGCTGGAGTGACCGGAGCGGTAAAAAGAGGATTGCCTGATGGCAATCCTCTTTTTTGTGCCTTGCGCCGGGTCCGGCGGTTTCCTTACAGCACTTCCTCCTTACCGGCAATGAGCTCCGCCATAAGCTGCGCCCCAACATGGAAGGCGAAGCGGAAGCGGTCGAAGTCCCTCATATCCTCGACCCTGCTTCCCGCGTCTAAGTAGGCGTCCAGGAGCTCCCGCTGCNCCTNCGTGATGGAAGCGGTGAGCCGATCCAGATTCTCGCTTTTGATGCGCGCCGCCCGGACAAAGGGTGAATCCTGTTCGTGGATTCTTTTACGGGGCAGGTCATAGAGCAGTTCCAGAATGTTTTCCATCCTTGCACGGTCCTTTCTTTTTTGGCCGGTACCGCTNGAAAGGAAAGGCGGCGTATGGTATTATATTTACGCGGTCCTTGCCTTTTGGCAATATCGGCCTGCGGGGAAGCGGTGTCTGCTGTGATGGGCTGAGCGCCGCTTCCCACTATTTTTTCAGGTCGTCCTTTAACTTCCGAATCCCTCTCCTTGCCGCTTCCATACGGNGAACCTTTTCTTGTTCGCAATATTGTTNCAGAATTTCTTTGCATTCCTCGTCGTATTTTACGGTCATATGATAGGGCTTTGGATTGTCGGTAGGGCGTCCCATTTTTTTGCCCCCCAAGATCATCACCTCCCACTTTGGGACTCCTTAAGTATAGACTAAAGGACTCCCAAAGTCAAGAAGATTTTGCTTGGGGCATGCAATCTTGTAGGGGCCGCCGCCCTCGGCGGCCCGTCTACCGGAAACCGGGAAGTTCCAGGAAACGGGCGGACCTATGTGTCCGCCCCGACGGCCCGTCTCCCGACAGCCCCCCATGTCCAGGAATTGGCCCGGTCAGGGGACCGGGCCCCACAAAGAAGAACCCGCTCCGACAGGAAAGCGGACCGCCCCCTGGGCGGCCCGCTTTTTGCGTCCGGCAGTTTTACGATTCCGTTCCCTCCAGAATCTCCCGGACCCGGAGCACGCCCCCCTCTACGGAGAACCGGACCTCCAGCCCGGCAAAGCCGAAGCCGTAGACCCGTTCCGGGTCCTCCTGATACCGGGGGCGGGGGTCCAGGGCCAGCACCGCCCGGAGGGCCTCCCGCCGCTGCGGCGGGACCTTCTCCCAGAGCTCCGGCAAACACTCCACCGCCAGCGTCTCCCCGGCGGGGGCGGAGGCAAAGCCCCCCACGGCCTCCGGGCGGCAGTCGGCGTAGGGGAGGTAGGGCTTGATGTCCAGGATGGGCGTGCCGTCCATTAAATCCGCCCCCCGGACCCGGAGGACGGTTCCCCACTCCCGGGTCTCCTCCATGCCCGCCAGGGTGACGGCGGACAGGGCGATGGGGTTGGGC
>NZ_CAJMXG010000254.1:0-3721 GCF_905219725.1 Oscillibacter sp. CU971 | reverse complement strand
TCACATTTCAAATCAAGATACTGCATCGGAAGGAAATGGGGAGACACAGTGAAGAAGAGGCTGCAATACTCCTTCGCCAAAACAGTTGCCGGTATGTTTCTTCCGAGATACACCGCCAACAACGTATCCCGAGATTGTGACTTACAATGCAAACTTCTCCACGTCTGCCTTTGCCATTTGATAGAAAAGATAAGTATCGCAGGAATAGCTGATGAACTTAACACCTAGGTCCCGCCACTTCTTGCCGCCTTCCACGGTATCCGCAAAGCAGCCGATTTTCACGCCCTTCTCTTTGCCTTTGGCTATAATCTCCTTAATGCAGGCGACTACTTCGGGATGGTCGATCTCGCCCACATGCTCCAAAGAACTGGACAGGTCATACGGACCGACGAACACCACGTCAATCTCAGGGACATTCAGGATCTCATCCAAGTTCTCCACAGCTTTTCGGCCCTCTGCCTGAAGGATCACAACGGTATCCTGGGCTGTGCGAAAGTATTCACTGCCGGGAACAGCGCCAAAACCCGCGGAGCGTACAAAGCGGCAGGCGCCGCGGGTACCAATGGGAGAGAATTTGGCTGCGGAGACGGCAGCCCGCGTCTGCTCAGCCGTGTCGATCTGCGGGATCATGACAGCGCCCGCGCCTACATCCAGAGCCTGATCGATCCAAATGTCGGTCCCTCTGGACACTCGGACAACCGGGCAGACACCCGCAACATTCATGGCACGGATCAAGTGGGAAAGGATCTCAAAAGTGGTGGTCCCGTGCTCCATATCCAGCAGAACGAAGTCATATCCGGCATGGCCGACAGCTTCCACAAAAGCGGGGTCCGTTCCGATCATAAAGGGTCCCAGCGCGCCCTTCATGGCGGAGAGAGCGTGATCGGTGTAAAGCTTGTAAAAGCCCTTTCTGGGTTCCTGAGGCAGGATACCAGCCTTGGAGCACTCCTCCAGAGTCCTGGTGGCCTCCTCAACCGTGCAGGGCACGCCGTGGACGCCGGTCATGTTGATGGCACGGTTTTCCACACTGTAAGAGATCAAGTCGCCATCCTCAACGAATGCGATGGGACCGCCGGCGGCAGCCTCGGGGCTGACGTGGCCGATAGCGGCGCCGCGGGTAAGGCCGTAGTTGGCCAGATAGCCCAGGTTGCGGTCAAACTAGTTATCCCTGCGCAAGTCCTCCAGGTTCTCGCCAAGGGTCTTGCCGGTGACGGTCATCACATCTAGAACCAGCATATCACGCAGCATCCACTGCACCATGGGCACACCGCCGGCAAACCAGAAGGACTCGGTCAAATGCTTGCCGGAGGGGGTGATGCCCTTCTCTACCAGCCCCATGATTTTGCGTCCGGCATAGCGGGAATACTGTAAGATATCCCGCATGGCGGTGGGCACCAAAGCGGCACCGGGCAGAGCCATGCCCAAGGCTTCCGCCATACACTGCATGGTAGAAGCTGTCCCCAAGAATGTACAGGCACCAACGGATGGACAGCCGGTCGGCTTGTAATCCCGGACCTCCTGGCCGGTAATGGCATCCTTGCGTTTCTGGCGAAGAGAGATGTCCCCTGCCACCAGGGAGGTGGTCTGATTTGGGCCGGGCCGCATGGACCCGCCGGGCATAAAGATGGTGGGAATATCCATCCGGGCCACAGCTTTCAGATGGGCAGGGATAGACTTATCACAGCTGGAGGAGAGAATGATACCGCCCCAGGGCACCGCGNACGCATGAACCTCCGCCATGTTGGCAATCGCTTCTCTGGATGCCAGCACCACGTTCATGCCGTCATGACCCTGCGCGCAGCCATCACAGATATCCGTAGCATAGTACTTAGCGGGTTTGCCGCCCTTTTCATGCACTCCATAGACAGCCTGTTCCGTCATCTGGTTCAAATGGTAGCTGCCGGGGTGAGAGTCGCCGTACACACTTTCAATCATGATTTGAGGACGGGTAATGTCCTGGTCATCTCAGCCGGTGCCCATTTCCAGGGCATCGAACTGCGCCCACAACAAACGCTCTTTCGCACTTCTCTGCTTCATTGTAGTTCTCCTTAATTTCTGAGAGATATGAAGATAAGGATTCATCCCTGATGGGAACTTCGCTGGATTGCCTAGCCAGAGATTCCATATAGCAGAATTTAATTCCGGAAATTACGGATAAAACTAAGGCCTCTTTTCGAAGAACGGCCATTATTTATACATATTATACATAAAATACAGAAATCGCCTGTCTTGCTAAGGATTTTTACAGCGCTTAGCAAGAAATGGAAACTTGAATAATTTTAGTAAAATTATTTATTCGTTTTTGTCAAGGTACCGAATCAAACGGGACGCTGACAAAATGTTTCCTTCGGAGCCATCATTTGTATCAGATTCCCAGGTCGCTCCGCCGCATAAACAGCCGCCGGTATGGGAAAGACCGGCTTTTACCGCGTATCCGTGTAGCCCAGCAGGCGGGAGACGGCGGCCGCCGCCTTCCGGACCTCCCGGATCATCAGCTCCTGCTCCGCCCGCATCCGGTACTCCGGCCCGGACACGCTGACCGCCGCAACAACCTTTTGGTTCATGTCGTAGACCGGAGCGCCGTAACAGATCAGCCCCGTCTCTATCTCTCCGTCGTCCATGGCATAGCCCTTGATCCTGGCCTCCGCCAGCTCCTTCCGCATCCGCGCCGAGTTCGTGATGGTGCGTTCCGTCAGCGGCTGAGCCTCTCGCTCCATCCACAGGCAGAAGCAGTCGATTTCCTCTTCGCTGAGGCTCGCCATAATCGCTTTGCCACAGCTGGTGGCATAAGCGGGGGCGCGGCTGCCGATCCGGGTATTGCAGACGATGGAGCGGCGTGTTTCCACCTTGTCCAAATAGAAGATATCCCGCTCCAACAGGACGCTGAGGTTGATCGTCTCCTGAACGATGTCGCTGAGGTGTTCCAGCTCCGGTCGGGCCAGGCGGCGCAGATCCGACTGGCTCAGAATGGAAGTAGCCAGCAGCATCAGCCGGGGGCCAACCTGATAGCTTTTTCGCACGGGGTCCTGAATCAGGTACTGCTGGGCAGTCAGAGTAGACACCTGCCGGAACACCGTGGTGGTCGGCATGTCCAGTTGCTTTACCAGTGCTTTCAGCGTCCATTCTGTTTTGTTGTCGGTAAAGCACTCCAAAATCTGCAGCGCCCGAAGGATGCTGGAAATCTGCTCTCTCGCCATAACAACCTTTACTCCTTCCCCCATGTATCGCGGCGGCATTCCAAAGACCGGAACGCCGGACAGGACCTGGCCGTCTCGGGATTGCACCTAGGGTTTTTCGCTGGAAAACCGTCTGGCCTCCATGCCCGCCGGGCAGCCCGCCGCGCATCTTATAAACCGCCATAAAAGTCTGTTTGTGGTGTTTATTAAAAAATCGAGCACTTTTTCGTGCAAAACGCTTTTTTGGAATATGTAGCTCTCTAAACCTTGACAACCCCATTTAAAATGCTTATGATAAAAAGTGTAACACAAAGTCGGCGTTTTGTGTACTATTTTATTTTCTTTTTTCGGAATCGTTTTCCGCAAAACGGAATCGCCCTTTGTCAAAGGTACTCCCTGTTCTGCCCGCATGAACGCGCGGGACATCACAGTCAGAAAGGAAAGTCAGTCATGAAGAAACAATACGTTGTCATGGACGGCAATACCGCCGCCGCCCATGTGGCCTACGCCTTCACGGAGGTAGCGGCCATCTATCCCATCACGCC
>NZ_CAJMXG010000253.1:0-3816 GCF_905219725.1 Oscillibacter sp. CU971 | reverse complement strand
TCCGTCTGCCAGCTGATATCCTGGAGGGTCAGGGTGCGCCCGCCGTCCTGGATGGTCTTGGGGATGTACGAGGTGTCTTGTCCCGCCAGATTGGGATAGGAGCGGGTGACGTTGACCGCCTTGGTGGAGCTTCCATAGCCGGAGACGTCTACCTGGACGGTGTCCAGCTGAAGGGTGAGGGTGCCGGAGAGGCCGTCGTCGGTGACGAACTCCTTCTGCTGGGGCAGAAGCTCCAGCACGGAGGCCATATCCTTGTTTTTGCTCTCCAGGGTAACGGTCTCCACGTGCTGGCGGCTCTCGTTTTCTGGGAGCTCCNGCTTGAGCAGGTCCACCAGGGTGTAGCAAACGCCGTCCTGCTGGAAGTCGGAGCGAGGGATGCCCGCCGGGTCCTCCTCGGGGCCGAGGTCATAGACCTTACGGATCTTCTTGCCGTCCTCGCTCCNGGTGACGGAGCTGGGATAGCAGGCCGAGGAGGCGTCCGCCGCCAGGGCGGAGGGGATCATCACCGCCGAGAGAATCATGGCGGTCATGAGCAGGGATAAGATGCGTTTCATGGGTTGGGTTCCTCCTGTTAATATATTTCACAGCCCGAAGCGGGCTTGTGAGCGGTATCTACTGCATGGCCATTCCGCCGGGGGAATGGCTTTCTTCTTCGAGACCGTCAGGGGGCGTCTCCTCCGGGGTATCGGCGGGGCCGGGCGCGGCCCGCTCCTCGAAGCCGGAGGACTCCCGCTGCCGGGGCCGCTCATGGGCCTGGGGCTCATGGAGCCGGGCCATCTCCTGCCGGTAAGCCGCCAGCACCGTGTTCTGGAACTGCTGCCGGAACTCCTTGGTGCAGGGGAAGCAGACATCCTTGAGGCCCTCGTCGGTTCGATAGCTGGGCATAGAGACAAAAAGACCCTTGGAGCCGTCCACGATCCGCAGGTTCCGGACGGCAAAGCAGCCGCCCAGGGTGACGGAGGCGTTGGCCAGGATCTTGCCGCTGGTGTTAATGGAGTGAATCCTCACATCCGGAGGAGTACGCGAGAAGCACCAATGAGAGCGTCACGGACGTGAAAAAACGCATGGAGCTGGCGGAGCTGATGGTGGAGCTGCTGGAGTTCATCAACGCGCCGGGACAATTCCACATCGCCCGGGAGCTGAAGCTGTACTATCCCCTTGAGGAGCTTCAGAAGCTCCTCAAGAAGTGCCGGACGGAGAACGAGAAAGAGGACCTGAAAAACAGCGTCTTTGTCAACATCCTCCTGCGGCCCGCCGGGGACATGACCCGCTTCATCCGGGGCTTTAAGAACATCGTGGGCAGTGAGCAGCAGGAGGATTTTCTGGAGGAACAGCAGGAGATCGCCGCCGAAGTCATTGGCATTCTCCCCTCTCCCCAGGAAATGAGCACCCAGGCCATCCGGGACCGGGTCCGGACCCGGGAGGACCTGAGCGGCGCGCTGGAGCGGTCCATGGACAAATACCTGCTCAGGACCCGAAAGACGGAGACCCGAAACCGGCCCATCCTGCTGGCGGAGAAGGCTACCGGGTTTTTGGAAAGTATTGACGTGAACATCCTCTCCCGGCTGGGGGACAGTGAGCTCCAGCGCCTGCGGCGGCAGCTGGACCTGCTGGAAAAGGCGGCGGACGAGATTCGGCGAAGCCTGCCTTGAAAGAGCCTCCGGCCCGTTCCGGCGGGCGCCGTGTGCGCAGATCAAGGCGGGGCGTTCCGCTTTGCCCAATTCCCTAAATCCCTAAAAAGGAGGTTCCCCCGTGACCGAATGGCTCTTAGACTATGACGGCGCCGCCCTGACCCTCTGTGTCCCGGAGGGCGAGGCGGAGGCCCTGCCCTACAGCGCCTTTTATAAGCTCTCCCTTCGCCGCTATATCGCGAAGCGGGAGAGCGGCCTGTTCACCGGCAAGAGTGCCCTGACCTACCTGGATTTCCAGCGCGTCATCACCCTGTGTGAAAAGGAATGCGTCCGCCGGGGCGCGGCCCTCACGGTCTCCCCCGCCCTGGCGGACTATATTCAGGACCGGGGCAGCTATCTGACGCAGCGGTTCCGTCTGGGCGTGGAGATCAAAAACCGGGAGGAAAAGCTGCTCCCCCGGTTCCGGGAATATCAGTCTATTGTGAACGCCACCATGGCCCGGCCCCTGCGGGAGCGGCAGATGTGGGACTCCTTTTTCCTTTGCGCCATGAAACGCGCCGCCAACTTCTCCGTCCCCGGCTCCGGTAAGACCGCCTCCGTGCTGGGGGTCTACGCCTGCCTGAAAAGCCGGGGGCTCATCCGGCGGCTGGTGGTGGTCTGTCCCAAAAACGCTTTCGGCTCTTGGATGGAGGAGTTTGTCCAGTGCTTCGCTGGACGGGAGGAACTGCGGGTCCTAAACCTCCACGGCCCCGGACTGGCCACGGCGGCGGAGCGGCGGGCGGCGCTGCGGTACGACTCGGGGAACGTGAATTTGATCCTGGTGAACTATGAGACGTTGGGCGGCGTGCTGGAGGACCTGATTCCCCTGGTCCAGTCCCAGGCTCTTTTGGTCTTCGACGAGGTCCACAAGGTCAAAAAGGCGGGCGGGGAGTACGCCTCCGCCGCCCTGGCCCTGGCGGAGCAGTCCGTTTACCTCGCCGCCCTCACCGGAACGCCGGTCCCCAATTCCTACCTGGACCTCTATAATCTGCTGCACATTCTGTTCCCCAATGAGTATAACGAATTCTTCGGCTTCTCCGACATGCTCCTCCGCCATCCCACCCCGGCGGAGGTGGAGACGGTCAACAACCGGCTCCAGCCTTTCTTTTGCCGAACCACCAAGGAGCAGCTGGAGGTCCCCCCAGCCCTGCCGGACAGGATTCTCACCTGCCCCGCCGACGGGGAGGAAAACCGGCTTTTGGAGCTGCTGGTTCAAAAATACCGGGGGAACAAGCTAGCGTTGTTCCTGCGGATTCTCCAGCTGGAAAGCAACCCCCGGCTGCTGCTCCAAAAGCTGGACCTCCGGGATTTCCGGTATCTGCTGGACGACGGCGTCCCGGCGGGAGACGCCGGCCTTGACGGCTGCGGCCAGGAGGCCCGGCAGCTGATCGAAGCCTGTCCCCCCTCTGGGAAGTTCCGCCGCTGCGTTCAGCTGGCGGAGGAGCTGGCCAGAGAGGGAAAGCCCGTGATCATCTGGTGCGTCTTCCTGGACTCCATCCATACGCTGTCTGAAGCCCTGGAGAAGCGCGGCATCCCCACCCGCTGTATTTACGGCGCGGTGCCGCTGGAGGAGCGGCAGGACATCCTGCGGGATTTCAAATTAGGGCACTTCCAGGTTCTGCTGACCAACCCCCACACCCTGGCGGAGTCCGTGTCCCTGCACAGCGTCTGTCACGACGCCGTTTACTTTGAGTACAGCTACAATCTGGTTCACCTGCTCCAGTCCAAGGACCGCATCCACCGCCTGGGGCTGCCCAAGGGGCAGTATACGCAGTATGCTTTCCTTCAGACAGAGTNCCAAACGGAAAAGGGTCCCTNGTCCATGGAGGGCGTTGTCTACCAACGGCTCCGCCAAAAAGAGCAGACCATGCTGGAGGCCATCGGGCGGCGGACGCTGGAGGTTCTGCCCACCAGCGAGGAGGACCTGGAGATGATTTTCAGGCCTCTGCTCCAATGAACACGGCTGTTTTATTAAANAAGNGCTGTNAATTCGCAGTTGATTTTACGCTAACTGAGATATATTATTTCCGAGCTTAAAACTCGGAAATAATACATTTGATTCAAGCCGTTTTGCTCGCCGCTGTAAACAGCGGCAACCGCAAAACATGGCACATATTACTTCCGACCTTTCAGTTCGGAAGTAATA
>NZ_CAJMXG010000252.1:0-3867 GCF_905219725.1 Oscillibacter sp. CU971 | reverse complement strand
ATTGTGCTTGAAACCACGATCTGCCAATGGTTTCTTGCAAATAAGTTCGCATAAATGCAGGGTTCGCATAAAATCAATTATGTGAATTTTCACATAATTGATTGACCATGCCTGGGGCTGGGAACCAGTCACAATGGCGGACATCAAAGCATACACGCCGGAGTCCAAGAGCATCGGCTCCGGGCAGGTTTTGCAATGTCCTTACGGTTATGACAAGGCCCGGCTGGTGGTGCGGGAGATGGCGGATCAGCTGGCGCTGGATCTGGTGGACAAAAGCCTGGTCACAGACCAGTTGGTACTGACAGTGGGCTATGATATTGAAAATCTGAAAGGCCGCGGGTATAAAGGGGAAGTGATCAGAGACCGCTACGGCAGGGCCGTCCCCAAGCATGCCCACGGCACCACCAATCTGGAGGAGTACACCGCTTCCACCAGGCGCATCATCACTGCCGCTCTGGAACTGTTTGACCGGATCATTGACCGGAGCTTGCTGGTGCGCCGGCTTTATCTCACGGCCACCCGCGTTTCGGACGAGAACTCCGCGCCAGATAAGAAAGCCTTTGAACAGATGGATTTCTTCACTGACTATCACGCTATTGAGGAGAAGCGGGCTAAGGAGACAGCTGATCTGGAGCGGGAGAAGAAGGTGCAGAGGACGGTGCTGGACATCAAGAAGCGATTTGGGAAAAACGCCATTCTCAAAGGCATGAATCTGGAAGAGGGCGCGACAGCCAAGGAACGCAATCGCACGATTGGAGGGCATCGCAGTGGGTAGATATGACGATATCATCAACCTGCCGCACCACGTCTCCTCCACCCGCCCTCAGATGCCAATGATCGACCGGGCGGCGCAGTTCCAGCCCTTCCGGGCCCTGACCGGCTATGAGGACGCTGTCCAGGAGACGGCCCGGCTGACCGATGAGCGGCCCGAATTGACGGAGGATGAGAAGTCCATTCTGGATAGGAAGCTGCAAAGCCTGGCAGACAGGATTTCCTCCAAGCCGCAGATCACTGTGACCTGGTTTCGTCCGGACCAAAAGAAAACCGGGGGCGCATACGTCACCACCACCGGCCAATTAAAGAAACTTGATGATTATGCGGGCGCTCTGATCATGATGGGAGGAGAGCGGATCGTGATCGAGAACATTCTGGATATCCAGTGACTTACCGTCCGCCTGCCTTCCCAAACAGCTCCGCCTTATGGGGCGGGGCGTGGACTTCCAGGAGATACCGCTCATTGCCGCACTTATAGAGGCAGACGCCCCGCTGGGGGTAGCGGATCAGCTCAAATTCGGACTCCTCCAGCTGGAGGTTGTCCATATAGAACCGCTTATCCACACTGCCGGCGTTGAAGAGGAACTGGTGGGTGGGGATGGCGAAGAGAGGCCGGGTCAGCTCCCGGATGCCGTCTACGTCAAAGTCCTCGAGGTTCTGCGAGGCCAGAATGAGGGCGGATTCTTTCTTCCGCACCCGCTTGAGGGTGTTGCGGATATACTCAATGGTGGTCACGTTGGAAAGCCAGATGTACAGCTCGTCCAGCGTGGCCACGGTGTTTCCCTCGGTCAGCAGTTTGTCGCTGAGGTAGGACAGGACATTGAAGAGCATGGCGTCCTTGACGTTCCGGCTGGCCTGGAGGAGACCCTTCACGCCGAAGACCAGGAAGCGGCTGGACGTGATGTTGGTGTGGCCGTTGAAGAACTTGCTTTCAGCGCCCCGGCACATGGAGTGGAGGCCCAGCAGGACTTCCTGCAGCAGTTCCCGCGGGTACAGCGGGTTTTCCTCTCTGTCATAGTGCTGGTAGGCGTCCTCGATCACATCGTAGAGGTCGGAGAGGATGGGGAAATCATTGGGCCGCATGGACTGGAAATCCGTGTGATTGTTGAGTCCCCACTTCCTGTACAGCCGTTCCAGCATCAGCTCGATGGTGTCGATGTGGCGGTCACTGAAATCCTTATAGGCCCGGAAAAAGTCCTTGAGGAAGGAGATGTGCTGGCTCAGGCGCGTCCGCTGCCGGAAGGCGGCTGGTGCTTCCGGATCGTC
Organism: Oscillibacter sp. CU971; assembly: GCF_905219725.1. Taxonomy (NCBI): domain Bacteria; kingdom Bacillati; phylum Bacillota; class Clostridia; order Eubacteriales; family Oscillospiraceae; genus Oscillibacter; species Oscillibacter sp. CU971. The sequence continues at coordinate 1,827 of NZ_CAJMXG010000252.1, read as the reverse complement.
CTCACCATCGGTATCCCACAGCTTGGGTTCCAGGGGGTTGATGATGTACTGCCCGCTCATGAGATCAGCGAAGCAGCCGCCCAGGTTGGCGCACAGGTCGATGAGCTCATGCTCAGGATCGAGGCAGAGAGCGGACTTGCCGCTCTCCAGGATATTGCAGAGAAGGAGCTTCAGCAGGTAGCTCTTGCCCTGGCCGGAGTTGCCCAAGATGAGGACGCTGGCGGTAGTCTTGTCCTCGGCGCGGCGGTCCAGGTCTACGATGATGTTGGAGCCGTAGCGGTCCCGGCCCACATAGAAGCCGTTGGGATCGTTCTTGCCGGAGTAGTTGAAGGGGAAGAGGTTCGCCACGCTGGAGGCGGGCAATACCCGTTCATAGAGGGAGCCGAAGACGTTGCTGCCGGCGGGGTTGGAGGCGAGGAAGCCCTCCCGCTGGCGGAGGAGGACACGGTCGGCGTTCAGCTTGGAGCGGGTCAGCTCGGCGGTCACATCGTCCCGAAGGGTGCGGAGACTATCCGAGTCCCTGGCGGAGAGTTCGATAAACACGGCGCAGTGTACCAGCGGCTCCCGGTTGCGGTGCATGGTGGTGATGAGAGCGGCCACGTCCTGGAGGTTGGCCTCCGCCGTAATACTCTGTTTCATGTCGTTGGTGTTGCCGCGCTCCATCCTGCTCTTATTGGTGGCGTTGTGGAGGATGGCGTTCTCCTCGGTCGGCGTGACCTGGCGGGTGTAGATCCGCAGAGTGACGCCGCTTTTCTCGCCCAGATGCCGCAGCAGGGCCAGTCCCTCGGTGCTGGTGGGGTATCCGCGCAGGGCCAGGGTGCAGTGATACGCACCGCCCAGGATATAGCTGTCCGTGTTGAACTTCACGGCGGCGGGGGCGATCATGTCCAGGAAGTCCTTGGGCGGTACAGCTTCCGGTTTTAATGTTGCTTTTTTCTTCCTTTTTATCTGCTTTTTAGCCATTGGCGCTCCTTTCCCCGTCAAAGCGGTCAAANTGCTCCGTGGTCACGTCCTGCTGGTAGTACACCGCCAGCAGACGCATCATGTCCTGCTCCTCCGCCATGCGGACGTGAAAGCCGCAGTNNCGNACGCGCTTCTCGATCTGCTTCAGGTGTCCGGCGTCCTCGGTGGACTTTTCCTCCCTGCGGTAGACGAGGGCGAACTCCCGCGCCGAGGCGGTGGTGGACTGGATCTCGTCCAGGTGGCNCATGTCCTGCCGGAGCAGCTCCCGCAGGGCGGGGAGATCCTCCTGCTCCAGCCGGGCCTGATAGTGGTGCTTGTTGCTCTGGAAGGATTCGCGGGAATCCAGGGCCAGCAGCTCCACTGCTTCCATACCCCGCAGCAGCTCCGTCAGGGCNCGGACGCGGCCCCGGACCCCCTCGGCGGACAGGACGGAGAGGTTGTCCGGGCTGACCAGATAAAAAACCAGCTCACCTCTGGCCGTCTTCAGGCCGTGATCGGTGAGCTGGTCAATCCCCATGAGCTGCCGGGTGGACAGATGNCGCCGCAGNTCTTTTTTCTGTTTTCGGTTCNAGTGGATACCTCCTACATCATCTGCATTCCCATACCGGGAGGTGCAGGAATTTCAATAAACTCCTGGGAAGGCTTGCTGGAAAACATATCCTGCAAAAACTGCCGGCCTCCCAGTTGTGCCGCTTTCTGAAACGCCCGGTTGAAGTCACCGCAGTCCATGACCGCTTTCCGGGTAAAGAGTGCTTCTCCGATATGAGGAAACGCCCCCTTATAGGTTCCAACAGAGAGTTCCCCTCCCGGCTGGATTCGGATATAGATTCCGTCCTCTCCGCCGAAATAGTAAAGCGAACCGCG
>NZ_CAJMXG010000251.1:0-3877 GCF_905219725.1 Oscillibacter sp. CU971 | reverse complement strand
TATGGTCCTTTATGAGACGTTTCCACTGCCTTCGTCTGTTTGCCTGGTTTTTACCTGCTTTAATCAGTGCTTCCTTAAGACCTCCGCCATCTCCGCCCAGAGGGACTCATCGTATATCCATCCCGCTAGGCGGCGGCAGACCTCCTCCTCCGGCACGGCGAACACGTGCCGGAAATCCAGCTTCTCCCCGGATTCCCGGTCAAAGGCCACTCCCAGGCTGATATCGGCGTTCCCTCCGCCCGGCAGGGCCGCGAGCGTCTCAAAATACAGGACCTTCTCATTGTATGCCCTGAGCCAAACGTTCTGCTGGATATATCCCGCGCTGTAGTTCTCTCCCAGTTCCCGCCATTCGGCATAGCACTTTTCCAGCTCCTCCCGCTCGTCGTAGAGCGGCTTTTGCTCCGCGTAATAGGCGAGGATTTTCTTTCGGGCCTTTTCGCTCAGCGTTCCAAACGCCTCGTCTCCATCCGCAACGCCGCTCATCGGATCGCCGCCGGGCGCTCTGACCCGCAGCAGCTCCGTTCCGTCTGGCAAGTAGTATATCCAGCGGAACCCTGAATCGCTGGAGAGAACGTCTACCGCCGTTCCGTCCCGGAGAGTCAGAGTGTTCCGCTCCAAGCTGCCGACGATATCTACGGACTTTGCCCGGTAAGCGGTAATGCGCCCTGCCGTTGTCTTCAGCCTCGTCCGAAATGGAACGCACCACGCACTGACCTCCGCATCAATCTGAATCTCTTCCTGGAGTAGCCGGCGCGACTGGCCGGATGCGCTCTCTCTAGACCAGGCGCGTGTATTCTCCGTCATAATAACGCCCGTTCTTACTCCGTCCCGTTCCAGAACAAAGGAAGCCAGGCTTCCATCCTCCCCGGCTCGAATCTCCACGACCACGCCTTGGATGTTTCGAGCCTCACGGGCCGTCAAGGCCATCCGGCCAAACAAAACAGCGCCGCACAGCAGAACAATCACCAGCACAGCGTGCAGTTTCATCCATTCTTTTACCCGCTCCAAAGAAACTCACCTCCTGCTTTTTCATAAGGCAATCTGGCTTGGAAAAAGGCGCATAACGTCATTGCCGCTTCATTTTGATTCGGACAACCAGCTTGATCGCAAGAGTTACGAACAAAATAATTATGGTATACTTGGCAATGACCAAAACATCCTTATACCATGGGATTCCCAGCTTCTCATAGAGTCCCGGATGTGCCTTGAAATCCCGAAATATAGATATGGTACGTCCCAAAAGAAACGTAATATCGGAAGCGATTGCTGCATTCAAAGCACAGTCTAGTCTTTTCATATCTAGTCTTTTCTTCACAGAATACACCTCCCGTTTTCACAGTTCCATGAGCTCTCTCGTTCTTAACAGAATCAAAAGCGTTCCGGCGGCAATCATTCCAGCAGCCGTCCGTCCACCAGATTCTCAATTTCAATCCCTGTTACAATGTCATCCTGTGTAAAAAAGGCGATATGCTTGCAGTAAGCGTCCCCTCCCGGCTCCCAGACATACGCAAGGCCGGATTCTGCATACCAGTCAAGCGGTACAATATCCGGGTACTGCTCCCGCACCCGCGCCAGGGAATCCCCCACGGAAACGCCGCTGTCGGTGGAAACTCGGGGATCGCTGGTCGTCATTTTATAAAGCACTTCCGTTCCATCGTCAGGGTTAACGGTGTACTCCAATGTCACGGCGTCCAGCGCCGCCTCATAGCAGGGGCCAAAGCTGTCCATAGCAGGAGAGACGAGAACCGGCTCCACGTCCAGCGCCACCCCCCAGGGGAACGCCCCCTCCTGCGGCCCCAGGGTAAACACGGCGGTATTGGGAACGGTGAAGGAAAAGCGAAGATTCCGAAGATCCGTCCAAGCCTGTTCCTGCCGCAGAACGGAGTCATAGGCGCCCTGGATTTTTTTCAGGACGGCCCGTTCCGCCTCATTGGCTGGAACACAGAGCCTTACCGCCTCCTCAAAGGCAAGCCTCCCCGCCTCGTCCTCGTAAGCGGCCTCGTAACCGGGACCGGCGATCAGGCTGTTAAGGCGGGAAACCCCATAGGGAGCGGTATCCAGCAGGGCCAGGCTGGAGAGAATGTCGTTCGGCCGGTCCAGGAATCGCTGATACAGCCGGTAAAAAGCCCCCTCCGCAAAACCTCCGTCGGCGTGGAGAAGATAGCAAATCATCTCCCAGTCGGAGCAATCCTCCCGGAGGCCCTGGGCGTAGTCAAAGGTATAGACCGTTTCCGCCTCCAAATCCAAAGCGTCGGAGGGACAGAAGCTGGTGAAGCGCCAGCCCTTCGGCGTTCGCTCGTAATCAATCGTCGTTGTGGAATATCCGGCCGTAGCAATCGGATAGGACGTGGAGAAGTCGGTCCCCGGCACCGGCACCATATGGCTGTCCTCAAAATCCGCCCAGAACGTCAGCGTCACTTCCCAGCGGTCCTCGCTCAGCCGCTCCGCCTGAACGGTTTTGTCCAGGAAATAGATATTCGCGCCCCTCCCGCCGGGGACGGCGTACAGCCTGCCGTCAAAATCCCGATACTGGCCCTTGTTGAAGATTTCTTCTGCCAGCTCGGGGGTGAACGCCTCCTCCAGCCGGGAGCGCAGGTCCTCTGTGCTGGCAATGCCGTCGTCCCGTACCCGAAAATAGGTGGTTTCGCCTTCCCGCACAGAATCAGACTCATCCACGGGCATGGGGGCCAGATCAAACCAGTCGTAGAGCCGCGCCGCCCCGTCATAGGCCGCCAGAACGTCCTCCTGGAAGCCCATCAGCTCTTGTGGAGAGGGGTCTATTGTCAGCCGGACACAGCCAGTGAGCAGTATGGACAGAAGAACGCAGAGAAGAGAAGCGTACAGTCCTTTTTTCATCGGTTATATTTCCTTTCGGCCCGGCGGTGGAGCCAAGCGAAGTAAATGAAGTGGACGAGGCAGAACAGCAGAATCGCCGACCACTCGACGCCATACAGGGTGCTTCCCCTGATCCCCAGCAGCTTGTCAAACAGCAGCCAGGCGAAGGCCAGGAGCTGATACAGCGGCGTCAGAAACGCGCAGATCGTCCAAAGAAGAATCACGACCCAAAAAGAAACGCTCAGCGTGGACACGAAAAGCCCTCCCGCCGCCAGCACAGCGCTGACTCCCCAGTACCATTTTACAAAGCGGAGCAGTCCCGGTTTCCCAGAGCTAATCCATACGTCTATAACCACCTGTCCCAGGAGCCAAATTCCCAAAAAGGCCCAGGACCAGCCCGTGTAGGTGTAATACCAGCTTTCAAAATAGCTGTGAATGCTAGTAAAGAAATGCAGGACCACCCATAGAAGCGCCGCGATGTCGGCGGCGCTCCAGCGCTTACTGTCTCCCATTGCAATGCCTCCTGTTATGCCTCGTCATCCGGAGTCTCTTTCACCATTTCCGGGAGGAAGACCGCAATCATCGTCAGCGCCATAGAAATGGGCCGCGCTCTCGTCCGCAATGTTACCGGGTCTAATTGCAGATAAGCGGAGATCATCATAACCATGAGGCTCGCCGCCAGGCAGCATAGCTGAATCACTTTCATTTTGCTGACAGGTTTTCTCTCGCTCCCCACTTTAGACTGTCCCAGCCCATTTGACAGTACGCCCAAAAGGACCAGCGCAGGGCCCAAAACGCTATAAACTTTACCGCCGTCTGTAAACAGCGGGACAGCCGTAACGCAGAGTCCAAGGGCGCATAGATAAAAGCCTTTATGTTTCTTTATCATGTTCCGCCTCACATTTCACTCAGGGTTTTGTAGATGACCGACAGGGAAATCGCGCGCAGCAGCATTCCAATAAATAAAGGAAACGCTGATTTAATTCCCCGAAATAATGGAAGATGTGATAAAATAAGGGAAAGGGGGCGCGGGGTATGAAAC
>NZ_CAJMXG010000250.1:0-3892 GCF_905219725.1 Oscillibacter sp. CU971 | reverse complement strand
CATGAAATGCGGGGCCACATGACCAACATCAAGGCGTTGGCCGGTCGGGGCGAGTACGCCAGTTTGGAAGACTATATTGCCCGGATGGACGAAAGTATCAACGACTTTGAGTTGACGCTTCAAACGGGCAACCCGGTTACGGATGTGATTGTCAACGATATTCGACGGCAAAGTCTTGACCTGGGCATCCGCTTCCAAGTGGAGTTCCATTACCCCGATCCGGGGGCCTATGATGCCTTTGATGTGGGTATCATCCTTCAAAATCTTCTGCAAAACGCGGTGGAGGCTTGTGAGAAGGTGGGCGAGGGTGAACGGTTTATTGTACTGACTGGAAAGAGAAAAGGACGTTTCTTTCTGATAGAGGTCAAAAACTCTTTTGCGGGTGAGGTGGTATTCGGGCAGGACGGCTTGCCTGTCACAACGAAACAGGAGGATGCCCCCATGCACGGGATCGGCCTTGCCAACGTGCGCCGGGAGGCGGAAAAGTATATGGGAGAATTGGAGCTGAAAGCAGTTCAGCAGGAATTTTCCGCAGCAGTTCTATTACAGGAAAGGAGTAGTTTATGAGCAGTATTATTCAGCCCAGCTATGGGCCAAAGGCATACGGTGTTCCCACAAAGGCTCGTGGAACAAAGCAGACCGAAACAAAGGGCAGTAGCTTCCTTGATTTAGCGGCGCGGGCCAGTCGGGACAAATCCGATGTGTTGGATATTAGCGGCAAAGTACAAGATGTTACCGATTCACAAGCGCAGGCAGTTTCTGATAATGAAGCCTTAGAGAAATTCAAAAAAGATATTTGGTCTGAAATAGATTCTATGTCTTGGGGATCAAGTATTTCTGTTCAGATAACGGATGATGCTTTTGAGAAAATGATGGTAGATAAAGAGTTCAAAAACAAAATGATGAACTTGATTCGAGAAGATGCCTGTGGTTCTAATGCAATGTGCGGAGGGACAATAATACGCATTGATGGTAACGGTTATAGTGGCTATTCCTACATGGATAATCATGCGGCTTTTGGACGGGCGGCGGTTGAAACACATTCTAAAGGGAAATCTGCTTTTTACTCAAAGAAAATTGACAAAAAACGTCAGGATGAAAGGCTGTTGCAACGCAAAAGAGATATGGCACGTACAGCAAAGGCAGCAGCAGACCGGCATGATGCCAGAGTGCGTATCGCCAAGGCAGATAAGTCCTTTTCCAGTATAGCTGACCTATTAAAAACGAGGATAGCGTCAACTCCCTCCGCTACACTGGAAACGTTTTTACCAGCAGGGACAGATATGCCTTTCTTCGATTTATGATGTAACAGGAAAGGGTGAGTAAATTGAGCAATACAATTCAGCCAAGTTACGGGACGCGAACATACAGCTCTCCTACAAAGGCCCGTGAAGCAAGGCAGACCGGGACGCAGGGTAGCAGCTTCATGGATATGGCGGCACGGGCCGGTGAAAAGAAAAATGATGTATTTGAGGTCAACGGAACAGAGGCCACCCAGCAGAAAGCGGAGCTATCGAAAGCAGAGGAAATGCAGCTCTTTAAGAAAGAGTTTTATGAGGACTTGTCGAAAATAATCTGCAATCCAACAGTAAGTAATGCGGCTGTCAATATATCGGACGCAGCATTTCAAGCGATGAAAGATGATCCGGAATATAGGGCGCAGGTTCTTTCTCTGCTGCAAAGGGATTTGGGGGCCTCCTATGCTCCGCGGAATTGTTCTGTCTTAATTACAGTTGGAACTTCGCTTGACCAATACAGGGCTGATTCCTGGCCCGTTGGAAACGATTCGGAATTTCATACGCGCTCAAAGGGCAGTTTTTGGGAGCAACGCATGGAACGCCACAAAAAATATATGGAACTTGCCGAGGAAGCCGCAGCGAAACGGCGGTTGATGATGAAACTCCGTATGAACGGCGGTTCCGTCAGCGCCGCAGAACTTTTGATGGGTCTGCTTTAAGGGAGGAAATAGTGTGAGCAATACGATTCAACCGAGTTATGGGACACAGACATACAGCACCCCTGCAAAGTCCCGCGAGGTAAAGCAGACGGGGACGCGGGGCAGCAGCTTCATGAATATGGCGGCGCAGGCCAGCAGAAGCAGGGCCGGCACGTTCACCACCGGTCTGGGCGGTCTGGCAGGCATGGCGGCGATGCCCACCAGCCTGATGATGGATTTGGCGGTTCGCTCCGGCGGACAGGTGCAGGCCGGAGGAAGGACGGCGGTGGAGGCCCCCTCTCTGGAAACCATGCTGAAAGCGAAATATCCCAATATCCACTACCACGTCTTTGACGCCAGCAGCGGTTATTGGCGCACCCGGAACGACTACCCCCACTACCTTCTGTACCAGGACGGGGACAAGGCAAAGGAAACTTTGGAGAATTGGCAGCCCACCGGGGCCAATCCCTTCTACGGCTCCATTGACGGCAGGTTTACCGCTCCCAAGGAGATTCACGCCCTGGGCAACGTCCCGCCTGGGAGCAAGGCTGTGGTCATTCATCCCAAGGTGCAGGAGCGCATGGAACAAGACCCGGCCTACGCCCAGGAGATTTTTGCAAAGATTGACACATGGTTTGCTTTTGACGTAGCGCGGAACGAGGCCATTATGCCCGGATGCACAGCCGGTATGTCCCAGGCCGTTGCCATCGGAGAGGACGGCAATATCTGTAATGCCTGTTCCAGCAGTCCCGGCAGGATCACCTACTCCAAGAGCGGTTCTGCCGATGAAGAAAGCTGGTGGGATTTTCGTATGGCCCGCCACGCCGAGTTTATGAAGCTGGCGGTGGAAAAGCAGATTCAGCGGCACATTCAGGCTTCCGAGCTGGCTGCGTCCGCTGCGGCAAAGTCCCAGCTTGCCGCCATGCTGACGGGCGGGAACCTTCGGGAGATTTTCGGCAGCGAGATTGCCGGTATTCCCACTGAAACCGTTCTGACAATCACACAGTCCCAGGTTTGGGGCGGCGGAATGATGTTATGATTGCTTTCTAATGAACGGANGCCTTAGTTTTGCCGTTTTTCTGTCGATAAATATAGCAAACACATGAAAGGAACGTTCTCTATGGATGTTACATTGAATCCTCTTACTCGTCAGATTTCCGCACTCTATACGGCCCGATTTGCCGAGCCGGAGGAAAAGAAATCCGAAGTTGTTGTTCCTTCCAGCAGCGATCAAGTAACTATTTCACAGAGTAACTATTTCACAGGAGGGAATAGAAACTGCATCCAGCAAAGTTGAAACTCTGGCTGATAAGGTAGCGACCAAACTCGGCACCATGACAAAAGCGGATTTCATGGAACAGCTCAAACAGTGGCAAAGCGAAAATCAAACTCCGTTGGAAGTTGACCCCTACTATTCTGTCGATCCTGATGGCTCTATTGCCACCAAGACTTATTTTGAATCTTACCTGGGGCAGCTCCAAGAAACGGAGCATACCATCAAAGACTATTATTCCGATGCCTACAATGAAGCAGTCTCCGCTCCCATCAACAGCTTGGCATTTATTTCTGGAAAATACCTCTGCGACTGGTCGAATTATTTTGATCCCAGTATGCCAGCCAAGGAACGCCAGTGGACACATCATCAACTTCGGGCTATGTTGACAGATACCCATGTGGCTCTGAACGACCCCTATGCTTTAGCCGCTTCTGGCGGGCCAAAGACCGTAGAACAGATGGATAAAATTGCGCGGCAGGCCGTAAAGGATAAGTTGGATTCTCTTATCAAGGAGTGTCAGGCATCAACAGTGAATTAACAATCCCAAAAGGCGGAAGGACAAGGCTCGGCTAGGCCTTGTCCTTCCGCTATTCTTAAGGAAGCACTGATTAAAGCCGGTAAAAGCCAGGCAAACAGACGAAGGTAAAGGAAACGTCCGATAAAGGACCATATTGGGGGGT
>NZ_CAJMXG010000249.1:0-3892 GCF_905219725.1 Oscillibacter sp. CU971 | reverse complement strand
CGGTAGCATTACAAACGTTACATACGTTTCTTGTGAGGTCATAATAATCCGAAACCAATGAAATTGTCAAGGGATTTTCCGCAAATTTTTGCGTTTTGTAGGGTTGGATAATTTCAGGTATATTTCTTTGTATAAAACAGAAAGAGGCGTCCCTGTTGAAAGGGACGCCTCAAAGGCTTCAAGCGTTTAAANTTCCATCATAAATCTGCCGCCGNTGTAATATTGCCGTCCAATGCAGAGGGGGCGGCCATCCCGGTTCACGAAGTAACAATTCAAATGGAGCAGGGCCTCGCCCACGGGAACGCTCAGGAGGGACGATTGTTCCGCCGTGGCCCGGACGGCCTCAATGGTACGGCGCTCCGTGGTCGCCACCCGGCAGCCGCTGACGGAGGCAATCAGGTCGAAGGCGGATTTGTTCTCCCAGTCGGCCTGCATCAAAGACTTGAACTCGTCGTAAAGCATGAACAGGTTTTCCAGGAAAACCGGCTGCCCGTCGGCGGTCCGGACCCGCTGAATATAGAGAAGGAGTACGTCGTCTCCGCAGCTCCAGAAGGCTTTTTCGTCCTCCCGGACCGGGACAATCTTCCGCTCCAGCACCCGCGCACCGGCGGTCATGCCGTACTCTTCGCAGATCTTGGTGAAGCTCACCGCCTGGTTGCTGACGGAAAATTTCCGGTGAATGCGGGGCGTGCTGACGAAGGTGCCCCTTCCCTGCTGCTTAATGAGATACCCCTCGCTGCAAAGCTCCTCCACCGCCCGCCGGACGGTGACCCGGCTGACGGAGTACTCCGCGCTGAGCTCCGGCTCCGTGGGAATCTGCTCTTTCGGCTTGTATTTTCCGTGTTCGATGGCGGATTTGATATCGTCTTTGATCTGCTGGTACAGGGGGACAAAGGTGTTTTCGGACATAATGAGCTCCTCTTTCAGAACGGCATAGGTTGCGCAATGTCGTTATAGACATTATATAATTTTGTGATGTTTAATCATATCCAATTTCTTCCCGCAGGTCAAGCCCTAAAAAGGAGTTTCTGTAAAATTTTGAGAGTCCAGGATGCCCGAAGAAAAAGGAGGCTGGTCTGTTACGCAGAACCGAGAACCTCTGCGACAGAGGATTCATCTCACAAGGGCCGCCGCTCCCGTGCCTGTTGTATCTAAAGCCAAGGAACCGGGCCACCAGATCGCACACCTCCCAAGGATGTCCTGGAACATGAAGTATTTTCCGGTGTTCTATGTAGTGATCGATAAACTGCATAAGCTCTTTCACCGTAAAAGGTTGCAGAAAGGGTTTTCGAATGTCCGTCATGAGCTTCCTCCTTTCCTGTCGCGCTTGGCTTTCACATATGCATGGAACCGAACTGCATCGGGCTGGGCTCCTCCTGCTGTTCCTCATCTATGTCATCGCCAGACTGCGGCGTTTCAATCCGAGCCAAAACTGTATTTTCTTCCATGGTTTGATTTCCTGCTGCGTCGTCTGTGTCGGGGCTTAATTTAACGATGGACCAATTATCATCAAGAGACACCTTCACCTTGGAGACCGCAGCATCCGTGGATTTGATCCTGCATAACCCCAGCTTACAGGCTCTATGAACACAAGAGGATTCGCTCCTGTTCAGGAGCCGCTGAGAGACCGCTTGTCCTTCTCTGGGATAATATTCTTTTATAATCGCGTCTTCCTCGTCGGTCCAAAAGTGCCCTTCAACAAGCAAGCCCAGCGCGGAGGCTTTTGCCTGACATGTCATAGCTGTCCGGCCAGGCAGAAGTTCAGCAACCGCTTTTCCTAATTTGGGATAATTTTCCCTGAGAATCTCTATTTCTGCGTCGGTCCATTTTAACTTCTGGGCGGATACTCCAAGTTTCAATGCCATATTTTCACAAGCATTCACGGAACGGTGGGGCAGTAGCTTGTGGACTCCGGCCGCTCCTACCTTTGGGCAGAACTCTTTTAAAATGGCAAGCTCATCATCTGTCCACTTTTTCCCCCTTCTAGGCGTTTTGCAGCTGGCGGTGAGATTGAGCTTTCTCGCCCTGCTGATACAAGCGCTCTCTGTCCTTCCCGGCAGCAAGGCCATTACCTTTATGCCCAAGGATGGATAGTGCTTTTTTAAAATTTCAAGCTCATTTTCCGACCATTTCTGATTTTCAACAGGAGGCTGTACACCTAAAAAGACGGCTCTTTGATAACAAGCGCTCTTTGTCCGCCGGCCCTCGAAAAGGCTGGCGACCGATGGGCCCATTTGAGGAAAATGTACTCTTATAATTTCATCTTCTTCCGGCGTCCATTTTCTTGATTGTGAGGTGCCTTCCGTTCTCCCTGCCATGGTCCGAATAGCGGCGCTACTTCTGCCCGGAAGCAAAATACCAATGTCTAAGCCCATTTCTGAATAATAGTTTTTTAGGATTTCCAGCTCCTTTTCAGACCAAGGACCTGCTGATTGGTCGTGTATTTTCATCTTCTTGGCCATTGTTCCACAGGCGGTGTCTGTTCGGCCCGGCAGAAGGGCCATAACTTTGGGGCCTATGATTGAATAATATCTCGAAAGAATGTCCAGTTCGTAAAGGCTCCAGCTAACATGATGCGGGGTCTGGGTAAACTTGACGTTCGTATGTAATCCAAGTCCATCCGCTTTCAGCTTGCAGTCATACGCTGTGCGCATCAGGAGCAGCTCGGATGTCTTTTTAGCGCCAAGCGGCGGGTAATTCTTGGTCAGGATAGCGGTTTCATCCTCAGACCATTGCCTGCTGTATCCAAAGCCAAGGAATCGGGCCACCAGATCGCACACTTCCCAAGGGTGCCCCGGAACATGGAGCATTTCTTTATGTTCTATGTAGTAATCGATAAACTGCATCAGCTCCTTCACTGTGAAGGACTTCAAAAATGGCTTTCGGATGTCCGTCATGAGCTTCCCCCTTCGCGGAGTAAACGCCGGCGATGTTCCAGGTACCGTGTTCTGTCCATCCTGCTGTCTCCCGAATCTGACGCGCCATGGACCTGGAGTTGATCTTGATGCGGTTGGATTTGAAGACCTCCGGGCGGAAGAAGGCGGTGGATTGAGGGCTCAATGCCGAGGCGGCCTGAACCGCAAGCTGGCAGGTTTCCGCATTGAGCAGGACCCGGACGAAGGCTGCCCGATGGAGCACATCGGCGGTTCTGACATTGAAACTCAGGCCGTTGCGCCCCACGGTCACGACAGGATACTCTTTGTTCATGGCTGTCAGCTCCTTCATACTATTCGCACGATCCGTTCCCATAGGAGCAGATGACTTTCGTCAATTTCCCAGTCCCCGTGACAGTGGCCGAACAGCCAGCGGCGATATCTGGCCTTCTGTCGAACCTCTTCGAGGAAGTCCGTCAGCGTGTCCTGCGGACGGCCCAGTTCTTCCGCGATACCGCCGGGCGGACTGTGGGTGATGATGTAGTCTACCTCCCAGCGGTGAGCGTCCAAGGTCCGCCTGGCCTCGGCATATTCCTCTTTCGAGGGAAGCTCCTCTGGCCACCAGGATTGGCCCACGATCCGATACTGTTCGCGGCCCTCCCCGAGCAAACGGAAGAGCCTTTCGTAATAATCAGGCGCGGCCGGGTCCAGAATGCCGTCGTCGACGTCATGGGATGAGGCCCCTCCCATGGTGAAGAAGGTATGTCCTTCCAGCGTGAAGAATTGGCCGCGCATGAGGTGGATGACGTGAGGGCGGAGGAACTGAACCTTTCCGCCGTTCCATTCCTCAACGGGGTACTTGGAAAGGGCGGTGAAGTTTTCGTGATTTCCATCCACGAAGGCAACTGTAAACGGCAGGTCCTCGAGAATCGCTAACTGAATCTCGTCCCTCCGGCCTCCGTGCCACAGGGCTCCAAAATCGCCGCAGACGATCATGGTATCCTCTTTCGTCATGACCT
>NZ_CAJMXG010000248.1:0-3903 GCF_905219725.1 Oscillibacter sp. CU971 | reverse complement strand
TCTTTTTCTCTTTTGGACCGTGCACGGCCCGTTTTCTCTTTTTCTTCTGGAAGAAAAAGAGAAAATGGGGGGTGCAAAGGACCAGCCATCTTCATGGCTGAANCCCCCCGCCCGTCAGGGCCGGAAAAATCCCCCTCCCCCGGAAGGGGGAGAAAAAGGACCCGGACAGGATGTCCAGGCCCTTTCAACGCTCACTCAGCCTCGTAGACAGAGACCTGCTTGCGATCCTTGCCCAGCCGCTCGAAGCGGACCGTGCCGCTGGCGGTGGCAAACAGGGTATCGTCGCTGCCGCGGCCCACGTTCACGCCGGGGTGAATGTGGGTGCCGCGCTGGCGGACGAGAATGTTGCCCGCCAGGACGAACTGGCCGTCCGCCCGCTTGGGGCCCAGGCGCTTGGCCTTGGAGTCGCGGCCGTTCTTGGTGGAGCCGCCGCCCTTCTTGTGGGCGAAGAACTGTAAACCAATGCGAATCATGTCAGGGACCATCCTTTCTGNAAGATTTTAGATGGGGAANGGGACCGCAGTCCGCTTCCAAAACCTCAATGTTGTCCGGGTANTCGTCGTGGAGCATGGTGAAATAGACCATCAGCCCCGTCAGAAGGGTCTGGCAGGTGCTCTCCGCCGTGGGGCCTAAGGCTCCGGGAAGGCGCAGGGAAATCAGCGCCTTGTCCTCGTCAATCCGCACCGCGGCGGCAAGGCCCAAAACGTCGTTGACNGTGGCCTCCACCAATGTGACGGCGGCGGTGATGGACGCGCAGAGGAGGTCTTCCCCCGCCTCGGCCCAGCCGCTGTGGCCCTTGGCCTCAAAGCCGGTGATCCGGCCCGCTTCCGTGTGGAAGGTGACGCTGGTCATGCTCAGACGGAGATCTTGCCGATCTCGACCTTGGTATAGGGCTGGCGATGGCCCTGACGCTTGCGGTAGCCCTTCTTGGGATTGNACTTGAANATGCGGATNTNCNTGCCCTTNCCATTTNTCACGACCGTGGCTTCTACAGAAGCGCCGGCCACGGTGGGAGCGCCGAAGGTGGCCTTGTCCCCGTCGNTGACGGCCAGGACNTGNTCGAACTTCACGGCGTCGCCGGCCTCCTGGGGCAGCTTTTCGATGTAGACCACGTCGCCCTCGGCCACCTTGTACTGCTTTCCGCCGGTCACGATGATTGCGTTCATGCTTGTTTCAACTCCTTCATTTACGGGCTCGCTGTCGGGGGCGGCGTCTGCGCGCACTTATTCAGGCCCATTCAAAGCGGCTTCCCTAGTATATCAGCAGAATTTTGGCTTGTCAATGGGGTTNGGCGATTTTTTGGAAAACCGGNCGGGCTTCGGAATCTTATCGGGCGTCCTCTCAGCAGGACGCCAGCAAAGCCTCCAGCTCCTCCCGGGAGAAGCGCTGCACGTTGTCGCAGAAGCGGCAGGTCAGCTCCGCGCTCCCCTGCTCGTCGATCATGGCCCGCAGCTCCTCCCGTCCCAGGCTGATGAGGGCCCGCTCCATCCGCTCCCGGCTGCAATCGCAGCGGTACGCGATGGGCCGCTTCTCCAGCACCTCCAGCGCAAGGCCCGGCAGGGCCGCGCGGAGCAGGGCCTCCGGGTCCGGGTCGGCCTTTAAAAGCTCCGTCACCGGCCCGGCGGCCCGGAGGGAGGCCTCTAGCCGCTCCGCCGTCTCCTCGCCCGCGCCGGGGAGGAGCTGGACCAGATACCCTCCGGCGGACAGGACGCTCTGGTCCCGATCCACCAGCACCCCCAGGCCGCAGGCCGTGGGAATCTGCTCGGACTCCACGAAGTAGAGGGCGATGTCCTCGGCAATCTCCCCCCAGAGAAGGCCCACGCTGCCCACATAGGGCTCCTTCNNCCGCAGGTCCCGAATTACCGTCAAAGTCCCTTGGTTTCCTACGGCGGTTCCCACGTCCAGCTTCCCGTCCTCCCGCAGGGGGATGTCCACGGCGGGGTTTTCCACCGTGCCCCGGACATTGCCCTCGTGGTCCGACACCGCCAGCAGGGTCCCNAAGGGACNGCCGCCCTTGATTTGCAGGGTGAGGCTGGCGGCCTCCTCTTTTAGGGCGCTGCCCATCATGGAGGCCCCCGCCAGAAGGCGGCCCAGGGCCGCCGTGGCCNCCGGCAGNGTCTTGTGAATCTGCCGGGNCCGCTCCGTCAGGTCCCGTGTGGACACGGCAGAGACTTTTATCAGGCCGTCCTGGGAGATGGCCCGGATCAATTGGTCGCTCATGGTTCAAACTCCTTGCTTCAGCAGCATTGAAATTGCCAGCGGTCCTCGTTGAGCCGCGGGGGCTTGTCCGTCAGGTCCCCCGTCAGATGGACGGAGGAAAAGCCCGCCTCGCCCAGGGCTTCCCGCAAAAACGCCTCGCTCCAGGCCCGCTCCCGGTGCTCCTCGAAGGAGCGGTCCCAGGCCCCGCCGGGGCGGAGGCGGAACAGGTCCACCTGATAGGTGCAGATCTGCTTTTTCTCGGAGAAGAAGGTCCGCCAGACGCAGAAGCTCCCCTCCGTCTCGTCCATGTAGAGCTGCCCGTCCATCCGCCGGAGCTTGTAGGGGGTGTTCACGTCGAAGAGGAACAGGCCCCCCGGCTTGAGCCAGCGGCGGACATGGCGGAAAGTCTCCTTCAAATCCCGCTCCGCCGTCAGGTAGTTCAGGGAATCCAAAGTGGAGACCACCGCGTCCGCCGGCTGGGCCAGGCGGAGCCTGGGCATGGCCTGGTGGAGGAACAGGGGCGGGCGCTCCAGGCCCGCCGCTTTTGCCGCCGCCTGGGTCAGCATCTCCTCGGACCCGTCGGCGGCGAGGACCTGATAGCCCTTCTTCGCCAGANGGCACGCGATGGTCCCTGTGCCGCACCCAAGGTCCAGCACCGTCTCCACGGGGATGGGGCTTTTGCGGAGCCGCCGCGCAAGAAACGCCGCCCGGCGGCGGTAGGACCCGTCGGCCATGAGGCCGTCGTAGCTGGCGGCCAGGGCGTCATAGGCGCTCATGACGGTTTGTCCTTCATCCGGGCGAAGAGCTGGGCATAGGCCCCGGTGCCGTAGTTCAGCGAGCGGTTCACCCGGCTGATGGTGGCGCTGGACGCGCCGGTGCGCTCTAAAATCTCGTTATAGATCATGCNNTCGTCCAGCAGGGAGGCCACCTCGAANCGCTGCTCCATGCTCCTGAGCTCCGCCACGGTGCAAAGGTCCTGAAAAAACTGATAGCACTCCTCCTCGTCCCGGAGCTGCAAAATGGCCCTATAGAGCTGGCCGCTTTTTTCTTTCTTGCCGATCTTCACACTGAGACCTCCTGTCTTTGTTTTCAGCACTCCTATTTTAACCTTTCAGAGCGTGAAAGTAAAGGGGGCTTTGGAGGAAATTTTCGGGAAAAACGCCCGCCCTTGTCACCGCCTCCCCCTCCGGCGCATAGGCTGGAGAAATACGGGGAGAGGAGCGGTGGCTGTGGGAGAGCGTCTGGCCCTGAAAACGGAGCCCTTCGCGGCGGAGCGGGAGTGGACGGTGGAGGGGGTGCCGGTGCTGTCGGCCCTGGCCCAGGTGCCGGAGCCGGAGGGGAAGGACCGGACGGCCCGGCGAATCAAGCGCTTTTACCGGCTGCAATGCCGCGCCTTTCTGCGCTACTGCGAGAAATGCCTCCTGCCCCAGGCAGCGGCGGAGTACCGCGCGGCCCTGGAGGCCAGCCGCCCCCTGCCCGCCTTCCGGGCGGAGCTTTCCTACCGGGTGACCTATAACGAGGGGGGCCTTTGGAGCGTCTGCACCCAGACCCGGGAGACCCTGGGCCCCGGCCCGGCCCTGGTGACCCGGCGGGGGGACACCTGGGATTTGGCGGCGGGATACCCGGTGCCGCTGAAGGACTTCTTTCCCGCCGGGGCGGCCTGGAAAAAGCGGATTCTCCGCCACGCGGAGGAGGAGATCCGAC
>NZ_CAJMXG010000247.1:0-3921 GCF_905219725.1 Oscillibacter sp. CU971 | reverse complement strand
CGCTATGCTTTTGCAATAATTTAAACTTTTTCGCGCCATTCGCTTTGCCCGCAGCGATTAAATCAGTGGTTCCTTAAGAGCTCTGCGCCATCGCTGCGGACTGTCTTTGACAGAGTTGGAAGCGGCGTCAGGGCTTTCCAATCAATATATCAGCCGGGCGGAACTTGGGGAGATCGCTACCACCGCCCGGCTGGAGAAACAGCTGGAATCCGCTCTTGAAGAAATCATAGCAAAACGCGAGAGTGCGCTGCAATCTTTCAAATCGGATTTCCAGCGCTGCAGAGGCCGTCTTCTACGGCCTGTGGAGGATACGGACTATGACGAATGAAACCTACTATATCCCTACCAACTTTACCGACGCCGGCCGGGTGATGGGCCTGTTCGAGCTCCGCAATCTCATCGAGGCGGTTGTCTTGACCCTGCCCATTCTGTACCTGTGCCTGGCCTTTGTCCCGCTGTCCATGACGCCTAAAATCATCGTCACCCTGACCGTCCTGGTGCCCGTGGGAGGCTTTGGGATCATCGGTATCAACGACGACAGCCTCACCCGCTGGCTGGGCTCCTGGTGGCGCTGGCGGAAGGGACGGCGGCTCATTACCTATCGAGGGGAGTGCAAGAAGAAATGAATGTAAAAGAACTGATTTTCGGCGGAGGCATAAAAGCCGCCGGGGGAGGCGGGGCCTACCGGGACAGCATCCAGGCGTGGCTTCCCATCAAGAANATCCGGGGCGGCGTGGTGGTCACCCGGGACAATCGTTTCATCAAGATCCTGGAGGTGCTGCCCGTCAACATCTACCTGAAATCCGCCAATGACCGGCAGAACATCATCGCCAGCTACGCCGCCTGGCTGAAAATCGCCCCGGATAATCTCCAGCTGGAGGCCCGGACCCTCCCAGCGGACACCGCCGAGTATGTGGAGCGGATGAAGGGCTTCGCCGAACAGGAGGAGAACGAATCCTGCCGGGAGATGATCGAGGATAACATCGCCCAGATCGGCCAGGGCGTGGCCAGCGATGCCATCCGGCACCGCTTCTTCCTGATCTTCCAGTACGAGGCCCACATGAAGTCCAAGGGGCACAGCGTCGCCGCCATCATCCAGCGGCTGAACGAGGAGGCGGACACCGCCCGGCGGTATCTGGACGTCTGCGAGCTGGAGGTGCTGGAGCCTCGATACACGGACGATTTCATTCTGAAGCTGCTGTACGAGATCATCAACAAGCGCACCAGTCGCCGGGTGAAGCTGCCGGAGGGCGTGTTCAACATGACAACGGCGGTGCATGGTATTTATGAGGAATAAAGAATGGGGGGCCCCGCATAGACCTCCCATTCTTTATTCCTATTGATTCTCCTGCAACTGTTCGCAGCAGAATCGGTGCAGTTCCGGAATGCTGCTGGTAATGGTTCTCCGGATGCCCTCCAAATCAATACTGCCATAATCATGTACAATCACATTGCGCAGTCCTTTGATTTGGGGCCATGAGATTTGTGACTTTGTAGCAGCTCGATATTCTTCTGTGAGCTTTCCAACTAATTCTCCAATTTGAAGGAGGCAGAAAGCAACAGAAAACTGGTAAGTACTATCCTCACAGAATATCGAAAACGAATGGCCAAACCGGTTCATGGATGTCTGGATATCCTCGCAGTACTCCTTAATTTTGACTAACCGCTGTTGATCACGCAGCTGCATAAATCTTCCGCCTCTCTCGTTGTACAGATTCTCGAAAACCGATATCACTCTTATGACGAATTGGCTGTTCCAAAGCACTCACTGTTATCATGTCAAGTTCCTTCTCCAGGGCTTCCTCAAGGTCGTTATATAGTCCACCGATTGCAAAAAATCCAGAGAGATCTGCGCCGCAAGTGTCCACCAGCAAATCCACGTCANTGTCCTCCCGGGCCTCGCCCCGGGCATAGGAACCGCACACATATACGGCTTTCAACCTGTACTTTTCCGCGACAGGCCGCACGCGGCGGCTGATTTCTTCCAGGGTATAAACCATAAGACCGGCCTCCTTTCCGAAAAGCAGCAACCTTCTATATCTCTATTATACGCAATTTTCACACAAATTCAAGCAAAGGATGTGAGTATATGAATACCCTTTTGAAAAAGAAACCATCAAAGGCGCCGCCGACCAAGGCAAAAAAGAAAAAGCCCGCCGCCAAAAAGGAAGAGAAGTTTTCCCTCAAACATCTGTTGTTTGGTGAGGAAAAGCCAGACCTCACCGAGCTGGAATCCGGCTCCACCACCATTCTGGACATCCTGTCTCCTACCACAGTGGACACCAAGAGCCGGGANTATATCGCNGTAGACNGCGTGTACNACGCCTACCTCTATGTCACCGGCTACGGCTACGCCACCACCGTCGGCTCCTGCTGGCTGGCTCCCCTGGTAGAGGCCGGGGAGGGCGTGAACCTCAGCTTCATCTTCCGGCGTCAGCCCAAGGACAAAATCCTCTCCAAAATCGCCCAGACCACCATGGTCAACCGTTCCCGGATNCGGGACGTGGAGGACACCCGCAAGGACTTCGAGGAGCTGNACAGCGCCATCAGCTCCGGTCTCTACCTGAAGGACGTAATGAACCGCCAGGGGGAGGACTTCTACTATATGCACACGCTGTTGGAGGTGGTGGCGGACGACCCGGAGACCCTGGAACAGCGGGTGACGGCGGTGGAAAAACTCTGTATCTCCATTGACATGATCGCCCGGCGCTGCGACTACAAGAATGAGCAGGCGTTCCTCTCCGCCCTGCCGCTGTTGGCCCTGGACCCGGACGTGGAACGGAAGTCCCGGCGGAACGCTTTGACCTCTGGCGTGGCGGCNGCGTTTCCCTTTGCCTCCTACGAGCTCAGCGACCGCAACGGCGTGTTCCTGGGGCTGAACCTCTACAACCGCTCTCCGGTGTTCCTGGACCCCTATGACGACTACAAGTACACTAACGGCAACTGCTGGATCGGCGGCTCCTCTGGCGCTGGCAAAACCTTTACCCTCCAATGCCTGGGCGGACGGCTCCGGCAGCAGGGGCGGCGGGTCATCTTCATCGTGCCCAAGAAAGGGCATGAGTTCCGCCCCCTCTGCGAGCTGCTGGGCGGGCTGTACCTGCGGATGTCCCCATCCTCCCGGGACTGCCCCAACATCATGGCCATCCGGCGGCGGTCCCTGGATTCTTANGCTGGCCTCCGGGACATGGCGGCAAGGGACGATTCCGTTCTCGCCGATAAANTCTCCCGGCTCANTATCTNGTANTCCCTCCAAAAGCGGGACCTCAGCGATGAAGATAAAAACTATCTGGATTCTTCCCTGGTGGAGTGCTACCGGCAGTACGGGATTACCTTTGACAACGACACCATCACCGATGAAACCGGGGCCTTTGTGGAAATGCCCATCATTGCCGACTNGTACAAGGTCCTGGCGGACAACCCTGAAACCAAGCACCTTTCCGTAGTTCTGGCCCGGTACGTCACCGGCTCCGCCTCCGCCATGGGGGCTCGGAACGACATCGACCTGGATAACAAGTACATCGTCCTGGACACCTCCGGGATGCCGGATGACCTGCTGCTCCCCGGCATCTTCTGGGCCACAGATATCGCAAACGATCTCATCATGGACTCCCGGGAGGACCTCTCCGCCCTGATCGCGGACGAGCTGTGGAGTCTGGTGGGCGCCAACTCCAACCCTCTGGCGGCGGGTTTCGTCCAGGAGATGGTGAAAACCATCCGGGGCCTTGGCGGTATTGCTGTCACCTCCACCCAGGGGATGCAGGACCTGTTCGGCCTGGATGGCGGCAAGTACGGCAAGGGCATCCTGGATTCCAGCCGGATCAAGCTGGTGATGCCGGAAAAAGAAAACAAAACGGGAAGAATTTCTGGAAATCATGGACGAGATCATCCCATGGGAGGAATGGATATCGCTGGTCGTTCCCC
>NZ_CAJMXG010000246.1:0-3931 GCF_905219725.1 Oscillibacter sp. CU971 | reverse complement strand
ATTCCAGTGTGGAGATGAACTTCAACAGGAGATATAAATCCTATTCGGAGATGGTTATTGGCGGAAAGCGGGGAGATATTGACACTGCTGCATCCCGCATGTTCCGGCAGTTATCCGAGGAGCTAATCAACCTGGTGCGTCTCCAGTTTATCATAACGGTAACCTTATATCTGCTGTGTGTCGTGATCCTGCCCCAGATGGGCTTTGCGGGCGGCATCATGCGGATCTATCCGTGTCTGGCCGCAGGATTCTTCATCCTGTTTATCATGTACGCCGCCATTCATTTTCTGTACTATTTTAACGATTTTGCCGGTGCGATTCTCGCTACTGCGGGATTTTGCGCCATAACATTTCTGGGCAGCGTCCTCTCCATGAGGCTGCCGGAGATCTGGTACGGTCTGGGTCTTGTGCTGGGGGCGTTTGCCGGCTGGACGCTGGCCTATATCCGGCTGCGGTGGATTGAACAGAACCTCAACACGCACATCTTCTGCGAGGGCACCTTGCTGCGGCGTGAGAAGCGGGAAATGCCGGATAGCAGGGTCTACGACCGGGAAAACAGGACCGTGTCCGAGTAGAGAGGAGAGGGCCTTGTGACCGTGGATATCCGCTATGAGATGATCGAATATGGAAAGGTTCTTTTCGGATATGTCTTTTTGATGTGGGTGTGGCCCTCTGTTGTATTTTACCGGCACCTTCGCCGCAAACCGCCGGTGTACCGCTTCGGATTCTGCGTTACGGTGGTTCCGGTGTGCCTCAACGGACTGGTGATGGGGTTGGGGCTTTTTCATGCCTTGCGTATGCCGCTGGCGGCGTTGATCCTGGCGGGGATATTCCTCGTGTCTGCCGTCCGCCTGGTGCGGGCTTGCGCATGGGATTTGCCGTTGGCCTTTTCCCTCGCCGGCTCTCCGCGGGGGGCGAACACCGTCTGCCGGGGGCTGTGGGGCATTGTGCTGCTATTCGGGGCGGTGTATTTTACCTATGGCGCCTTTCAAGTCTCCTGCTATGGATACGGAGACTTGTATACACACCACTCGTGGATCTACGGGCTCATGCAAGGGGAAATCTACAAGGGCGGCGTCTACCCGGAGGCGATGCACTGCTTTGTTTACTGTATGCGGGCGCTGTTTGGGATTTCTGTTTTCAGCTGCCTGCGGTTTCTCCAGTGCGTCCATGTGCTGGTATTCCTGGTCTCTGCCGGCTGCCTATTGCGGGAGATGTTCCGCTGGCGCTATACGCCGGTTTTGGCGCTTCTTCTGTTTCTGACTCTGGATGTGCGAGGGGCGGATATGATTACGCCCATGTCCAGGCTGCAATGGACGTTGCCCATGGAATTCGGTTTGCCCTATGTGTTTTTGTGTGTCCTGTTTTTTATACGATACCTCAAGGAAATTCGGGAAAAACCGGAAGATGGCACTGTCTGGCCATGCTGGAAAAGCGAAAATCTGCTTGTATTCACGCTGACCGGAACAGCGGTGCTGAGTATCCACTATTTTGCGGCCATCATGGCGGTTCTCATGTGCCTGCCTGCGGCGCTGTGCGCCCTCCGCAGGGTTCTCCGACACTTTCTGCCCTTTGCGGCGGCGGTGCTCTGTGCGTTTCTCGCCGCAGTGGCGCCTATGGCGTGGGCTCTGGCTGGCGGAACGCCCTTCGAGCCCTCCATCAACTGGGCGCTGGGCACATTGAACGGAGAGTCCGCCAGAGAAAAGCAGGCGATTCTGGAATCCGTGGAGAAAAGCGAAGCGGAAACCGGCCGGGAAGAAAGGGGGATACGGGAGGCAAAACGGCAGGGCGGCATCTATCAAAACGGTTATGAAAGGCTCTATGGAACGGGCAGGGGCGTCCTTTTCCTAGGGCTGAGCGCAGTCTCCCTGAGCCTCTGCCTGGCTGGCAGACTTCAAAAGGCCAGATGGGCGGCGGGTATGGGCTCCGGGTATGTTCCCTTGGTTCTGATGTCGGCGGTTTATATTGTGACCTATGCAATGCCCTATATGGGCTTGCCGCAGATTGTCACGGAGGGCCGCTTCTGCGCTGTGGGACACGTGCTGACCCTGGCAGCGGTGCTGGTCCCCTTGGATGTGGCGGCGTTTCTGGCCGCAGAGCGGTGGGGGGAGCGTCTTTTGGGACGAACGGCCCTTCTGGCGGCAGTTGGAATCTATGCCATGGTGCGCTTCACGGGGAATTACCACGGATTTTTGTACTATGAGTTGTCTCGGTACCCGGCGGCGGTGACCCTGACCCGAGAGATCATGGAGGATCTGGAGCGGGATACGTTTGTGATTGTCTCCCCTACGGACGAATTGTATCAGG
This sequence comes from Oscillibacter sp. CU971, assembly GCF_905219725.1. Taxonomy (NCBI): domain Bacteria; kingdom Bacillati; phylum Bacillota; class Clostridia; order Eubacteriales; family Oscillospiraceae; genus Oscillibacter; species Oscillibacter sp. CU971. The sequence goes on along the minus strand of NZ_CAJMXG010000246.1, from coordinate 1,624 downwards.
TGATTGAGCAGGGAGCCCATATAGAATTGCTGGACCTCCTGGAACATGTGGAGACAGAGCAAGAATATATCCTCTGGCGAGAGAATCTGTTCTTCTTCGTGGAGAAACGGCCGCTTTACTACGCCCAGCTCTATTTCGCTCAGGGGCCCTCCTGGCTGGGCGAGGAGCGGTATCCGGAGGCCAGCCGGGAGGAGTATGAGACTCTGCATCCCACATGGAGGGTCAGCCAGGCACCGGATTTTATTGCGTCGGAAATTTCCGCGGAGAAAGCGGAGCGGGAGGTCGTTGAGACGGACAGCTGGCAGAAATATGTACGGCTGGAGAACCGGGAGGTGCTGGAATCCAGGGCCTATGGGCACTGTATGCGTCTGATGGAAACATACCCGGATCAGATGGAAATTTATTATGAAGATGAAAATTTCATCTGTTTCTATTTTAAACAGGATACAGGAAATTTCTGCAATCTGGCCGTGGAACGGGAGGCGTGAACAGATTTTGGAGGGAGCGGAAAAGCGGGGACTGGTGTCCGTGATCACACCAGTGTTCAATGGGGAGAGATACGTGTCTAGACTGCTGCAGTCAGTATTGGATCAGACATACCCCCATGTGGAGATGATCCTGGTGGATGACGGATCCGAGGATGGCACTGTATTGGCTGCGGAACGATATGGGGAGGCATTCGCCCGGAGGGGCTGGCGGTACGAGATTGTGCGAGCACCTCACAAAAACGCCTCTGCAGCGCTGAATCGGGGACTGCCCCTTGTGCGGGGGACATACCTGATCTGGCCGGACGGAGACGACAGACTGACTCCGGAGTCTATAGAGCTGCGGGTGCGGTTCTTGTTAGAAAATCCCTCTTACAACTGCGTAAGATCCCTTTCCTCTTATTTTGACGACAAAACCGGACTGCCCCTTCAACGGGAGGAGCGACAGGGGGATTTGACAAAGGAGCTGCTGTTCTGGGATGTGCTGGAGGCGAAGACCTTTGTTTGCTGTGGCTGCTATATGCTGAAGACCCGGCCCTTTTTTGAGATCTATCCGGACAGAAGAATCCCGGAGTACGACGTTGGCCAGAATTTTCAGATGCTGCTACCGTTTTTGTACCGCTATCCGTGTCCCACCATCCGACGGGAGCTCTATGAGGTAGCCGTACGGGACGGAAGCAGCTCCAGGAGGAATTTGACGGAGGAAGAGCGGCTCCGGCGGTGCAAGGCGTTTGAGCAACTGGTGGATGAAATTGCCGCCATCTGCGGGATTCGGGATCGTGCGTCAGAGAGACGGCTGCTGTGGTGGAAGATGCTGCGGCGGCTGGATTTGGTGCGGAGTGCGGAAAGGCGTTGCCAAGCAGTGAAGACGCTGTGGAGCGGAGACTGAGTCGCGCACAGGGCGGCGAAAAAGGAAGCGGGGCGTATGATGCTTGCGGTGATTCCGGTAATCGGAATGGGTCTGATATTGCTCAGCGTCCGGCTTCGGGCAGGCGGCAAGCTGAATCCGGATCTCTGCGCCTTATGGAGCGGGGTGGGGTTGTTGCTGCTCCTCCTGGAAACCCTGCCGCCAGTGAGACGCTTTTTGACCGATCTTGAGACTGAGACAATGGGAGCGCTCCTGATTTGCGGAATATTAC
>NZ_CAJMXG010000245.1:0-3932 GCF_905219725.1 Oscillibacter sp. CU971 | reverse complement strand
TCCTTCCACTATCTATACGCCGTTCTGGTGCTGCTGCCCTTTGAACTGCTGCTCATGGCGGTCATGAACGCCTCCAACCGGAAAAAGGCCCCTACCCCCTGGACCCAGAAGGATGTGGGCGCGGTGGATCTGACGCCCTGGAAATACCGCTGGGTAGCGACCGCGTTCATCGTTATTTGCGTGGTGATCGTCTACGTAGTGTTCTCGCCTTTGGGTATCGGGACCTGGGGATATTCTCAGCCTTGGTAAGCATCGGGGCAAAATTCCGCTTCACTCTTTTACCCCTTCTCATCTCCTTCGCAAACGCTTTGCCGGTTTGCGCGGGAAGGAATATACGGTCCGGTTCCTCCGGGAACCGGACCGTATATTCCTATTCTTCTGCCCTGCCTTGGCTCTCCCGGCGATAGCGGGCGGGAGACGTGCCCTCCCGTTTGACGAATACGTTGATAAAGCTGCCGCTGGAAGCGTAGCCCACCTCATAGGCGATCTCCTCTACGGACCGGGAAGTGTTGGCCAGCAGGATCTTCGCCTTGTCAATCCGGGTGTTGATAACGTATTCCATGGGGGAAAAGCCGGACTGCCGCTTAAAGCAGTGGGAAAAATAGTAGGGGCTCAGCTTCGCCACCTTTGCCAGCTCGTCCAGGGTCATGGACCTGCCCACGTTGGCCCGGATGTACTGGATGGCGTCCTGAACCGGCCCGCCCGCCTCCTTTTCCTGGGGCGTGGGGGACAAGAGGATGTCAAAGAGCCGGTAAATGCGCATGGAGCTGTCGAAAGGCGTTTCCAGGCCGTCCCGCTCGTAGAAGTCCACCATATCCCGGAGCAGCTTCCCCACCAGAATGTTAGTGTCCCTCTGGATCAGCCAGCCCTGCATGTCAATGATATGCCGGCAGAGCTCGTGGGAATTGGACCCGTCGAAGTGCATATAGACGAATTCCAGGCCGTCCTCCGCGTGGTAATAGTGAGGCTCCGTGCAGTCCAGAAGAATGACGTCCCCCCGCTTTGCCCGGCGGGTTTCTCCCCGGTACTCCACCCGAAACACGCCGTTTCGGACATAGGCCGCCAGCAGGGGCGGGTAGGTGTCCCGCCGCATGAAGTAGCTGGAGGTACAGAAGTAGTGCCCGCACCATGTAGGATAAAACAACATCCGTTTCGCAAGCTCCGGCGGTGTGAAGGAAAAGCAGACGGACTGGGGCAGGATGCCGGGATCGACGCTTTTCATAGGGCGGCCCTCCTTTTTTGAATCAAAGCAAGAATGATGAATGATACAGCAAGGCGGCGGCTTTCTTTTTCTATTCATACAAATTATAATAAAAATCAGGAAATGGAAATTGACAGAAACAACAAAATTGTTGCACTTTTCTTGTCAGTTTCTACCTGTCAGGCTTTGGCGAGCATGAGGGGCAAACGCCCACAATTTTAAAAGAAAGAGTGTGATCTGTTATGTTGATCGGCGAGAAGAAAATTGAAAGACCGTTCCGCTGGGGCATCGTCGGCGGAGGCAAGACCAGCCAAGTGGGCTACAAGCATCGCCTGGGCGCCATGCGAGACAACACCTCCTTTGTCCTGACCGCCGCCGCTTTCGACATCGACTTTGAGCGGGGCAGGGAGTTCGGCAAAAACCTCTGCATGGACGAGACCCGGCTGTACCCCGACTATCAGACCATGTTCGCCGAGGAGGCCAAGCGGCCCGACGGCATCGAGGCCGTGGACATCGCCACTCCCAACTTCCTGCACTACGAGGCATGCAAGGCCGCCCTGGAAGCCGGTCNCCATGTGATCTGCGAAAAGCCCCTCTTCTTTGAGGTGGAGCAGGGCCTGGAGATTCAGAAGCTGGCGGAGGAAAAGGGCAAGATCGTCTGTGTGGACTACGGCTTCTCCGGCTTTGACCTGCTGAGCCAGATGCGGCATATGATTCTCAACGGCGCCATCGGCGAGGTCACCATGGTGGACCTGCGCTATGCCCATGGCTTCGGCTGCGACCCCACCGGCGACACCCAGGCCGAGGGCCAGATGTGGCGCGTGAATCCCGCCAAGGTGGGCCGCTCCTTTGTGCTGGGCGACCTGTCCACCCATACCTTCTACATGTCTGAGATGATCTGCCCCCAGCTGAAGCTGAAGCAGGTCCTCTGTGACCGCCAGAGCTTCATTAAGACCCGCGCTCCCCTGGAGGACAACGCCTATGTGCTCATGCGCTATGAAAACGGCGCGGTGGGCCGGATGTGGGCTTCCTGCGTCAACGCCGGCGACATGAGCAGCCAGCACATCCGCATCGTGGGCACCAAGGCGTCCCTGGAGTGGAACGACATGCACCCCGACGAGCTGCGCTACGAGGTCCAGGGCCAGCCGGTCCAGACTCTGATCCGCGGCATGGACTACCTCTGCGGCGACGCGCTGGAGTACGAGCGTCTGGGCGCCCTGCACTACACCGGACTCATTGAGTCCTGGTCCAACCTGTACAACCGCTTTGCCGTCGCCATGGACGCCAAGAACCGGGGCGACGAGGAGACCCTCAAGAATCTGGTGTATCCCGACCTGGCCCACGGCATCGACGGCATCCGCTGGATCAATAAGTGCGTGGAGTCCGCCGACAAGGGCGCCGTGTGGGTTGATTTTGAGTAAACAAATTTTCCTTCTCCCGCGTCTGCTGCCAGGCGCGGGAGAAATCCTAAAATAGAAAAGGAGTTTCATGATGAAGCTGGCTATTTGTACCGATGTATTCGCCGAGCTGTCCTACCCGGACATGCTGGATAAAGTGAAGAGCCTTGGCATTGACGCCGTGGAAATGACCGCCGGAGGCTGGGGCGCCCGGAAGCACTGTAACACCTCCGAGCTGCTGAGCAGCCGGGAGAAGCGGGAGGCGTTCCTGGCAGAGCTGGAGAAGCGGGGCATGCGGATTTCCGCTCTCAACACCTCCTGCAACCCCACCTGGCCCAGCGAGACGGGCAAGGAGTACGCCCGGAGCATGTATGACTGCGCGGAGCTGGCGGGCAAGCTAGGCGTGAAGAAGATCGTGGCCATGGCGGGTCTCCCCGCCGGCGCGCCCGGCGACACCACCCCCAACTGGATCACCTCCACCGTCTCCTGGCCGGACTTCATGGCCCCCGCTTACGAGTACCAGTGGGAAGTGACCATCGCCTTCTGGAAAGAGTTCGCCAAGCACTGCCAGAAGTGCGGCGTGGAGCAGATCGCCATCGAGGAGTTCCCCGGCACCATGGTCTGGAGCGCTTCCACCCTGCTGAAACTCCGGGAGGCCGTGGGCGATATTATCGGCATCAACCTGGACCCCTCCCACATGATGATTCTGGGAGCGGACCCCATCGCCGCCGCCCGCGCCCTGAAGGGCTGCATCTATCATGTCCACGGCAAAGACGCCCGGATCGAGCGGGGTCTGGCCGATGTGGACGGCCTGCTGGAGCCCCGCCCAGTCACCGACTCCGCTGAGCGGGTCTGGAATTACGTAGCCGTGGGCTGCGGCAAGGACCTCCAGTGGTGGAAGGAGTTCTTCTCCGTGGTCCATATGTTGGGCTATGACGGAGATGTGTCCCTGGAGATGGAGGACCCGACTATGACCGTTGATGCAGGAGTCAACACCTCCATCGACGCACTGCGGCAGACAATCAGTCAGTAAATTGCGAAAAGCGGCTAATCCAGTGTCCTCGCCTTTTGTTTAGCGACATGTTTTTGGAAAGGAGCGCCTATTATGAAAATCGCCTTTGACGTTGATGTCTTAGCTAAGCAGATGCCCATTAAGGATTACGTCCGGAAGGTGGCCGACTGGGGCTACAAGTACATTGAGCAGTCCCCCCATCCCCGGATCAACCCCTTCTACAAGCACCCCCTCTTCTCCAAGGAGTGCGAGGAGGAGTACCGCAAGGCCCTGAAGGAGTCGCGTGTCGAAATCTCCAGCTTCATCGTGGACTACCGCTGGT
>NZ_CAJMXG010000244.1:0-3960 GCF_905219725.1 Oscillibacter sp. CU971 | reverse complement strand
TCACCCCTTACTCCCTATTTTATCATCTTTACATGAAAAAGTCTGCCGGTAGGCAGACTTTTTCGACAAGCTGACGGGTATGTCCAGATTTGGACATACCCGTTTCCCCTAAGAGAAAAGAAGTATAGACNAGGAGGACGTTTAGAAGCACTTGCGGTAGATGGCTTCCTCGCTCTCCAGGTCGAAGGGATAGTAGGCGTTGGTCATCAGGCGCTGCTGGTTGGCCTCCACGCTCTGGGGGAACTTCTTGAAGTCCTCCTCCGTGAAGCCGCAGTCCCGCAGGGGACGCAGGGGCAGGATGCGCTGGAGCAGGGCGTTCATCTCGGGGATGGCATTCTTGGACTCGCAGCCGAGAATACGGGCCACCAGCTCCTTGAAGCGCATGATCTCGCCGTCGNGANTCTTCTCATCATAGTAGTCCATGATGGCTCCGAACAGCATATAGTTGCTCTCGCCATGGGCCACGTGATAGGTGCCGCCCAGGGGGAAGCTCATGCCGTGGACAGGGCCGCAGCCGGCCTTCAGGAAGGCGATGCCCGCGTAGAAACTGGCGGTGACGAACTGGTCCAGATACTCGAACCGGGCGTCCTGGCCNTTCTCGTCGATGAGCTTGAAGCCCTTCAGAATCATGTCCATGGCCTTCTCAGAGAAGAGCTCAGAGGTCATGGTCTTGCGGTGGGGGCTCAGGAAGGACTCGGTGGCGTGGACCAGGGCGTCGATGGCGGAGCAGGCGAAGGGCTTGTAGGGCAGGGTCTTGATGAGGTCGGGAATCAGGCACACCTTGTTGGGGATGATGTCGTCGGACACCAGGCCCAGCTTGGTCTCGCCGCCGGTGAGGACCCCGTCCTTCTCGTCCTTGACAATCGCCACAGAGATGTTCGTGCACTCGGAGCCCATGCCGCAGGTGGTCGGAATGGCAATGACGTCCTTCTCATGCTGGACGGGGAAGCGCTTGAAATACAAGTTGTGCACCGTGTCGGGCCGCTTGCAGCCCAGCAGCTTGCACAGGTCCATGATGGCGCCGCCGCCCACCGCGATAACCCGGTCATAGCNCGCGTAGGGGATGGCGTCGTACATGGTCTGGATCATGGCCTCGGGGGGCTCGCCCGCGCCGAACTTCTCCTGGAAGACGAACTGGCACTTGAGGCCCAGCTCCTTCATGAAGGGGGTGTAGATGAACTCGTTGGTCAGCACCACGTCCCGCTCGTTCAGCTTGAACTCCTCCGCCATGGCGGCGAAGGTATCGAACTTGTACACGGTGGGGGCAAAGATGATCTCGCGCTTATCAGCCATCAGGGAGGCGGAAAAAGCGTCCATTTTCTGAGCCATAGGTAATCAGTCTCCTTGTCTTATTTTTGCGGGCCCCGGCATCTGCCGGGGCCCTGTTTGGTTTATCTGCGGACCTTCGNCGCGTGGACNCNGGTTCCATGGCAGGCGTGGGCCGCTTCCATAACCACCTCGCTCACCGTCGGGTGGGGATGGACAGTGCGGCCAATCTCGGAGATCGTCCCCTCGCACTCCATGACGGCGGCCACTTCCGCCGCCAGGTCCGTGGCCCTGGGTCCGATAACGTGGAAGCCCAGGATTTCCTCCGTGGCCTTGTCAAAGACGAATTTGACGAGGCCCTTGTTCTCTCCCATGGTCAGGGCCTTGCCGTTGCCGGAGAGATTGAATTTCCCGACGCCGATCTCCCGGCCCGTGGCCCGGGCCTGCTCCTCCGTGAGGCCCACCATGGCCGTCTCCGGGTTACAGTAGACGCAGGAGGGGATGCGGTTCAGGTTCAGCTGCTTGCAGGGCTTTCCAGCGATGTGGTCGGCGACCATCGTGCCTTNGGCTGTGGCCACGTGGGCCAGCTGCATCTTGCCGTTGATGTCGCCGATGGCGTAGACCCCGGGGACGTTGGTCCGGCAGAGACCGTCCACCTCCACGAAGTCCTTCCGGTCCATCTTCACGCCGATGGTATCCAGGCCCACGCCCTTGGTGTTGGGGGCTCGGCCTCCGGCCATGAGGACCACGTCGCCCTCCGCCGTACCCTTGGCCCCGTCCTTGACGGAGGCGTAGTTGACCTTCAGGCCCGGCTCAATGGACTCCACCTTCACGCCCAGGACCAGCTCCACGCCGTTCTTTTTCAGCTCGGCCTCCACGAAGTCCGTCATGTCCTTGTCCAGGGGGCCCAGGACCCGGTCCAGCATCTCGACAATGGTGACCTTCACGCCCAGGCGGTAGTAGAACGTCGCGAACTCAATGCCGATGACGCCGCCGCCCACAATGATGATGTGTTTCGGGCAGGTGGTCATATCCAGCAATCCTGTGGAATCCACCACGCCGGGGAGGTCCACGCCGGGAATGGGAATCCGGGCGGGGTTGGAGCCGGTGGCAACAATCAGGTGCTTGCACTCCAGGGTCTCGCCGCCCGCCAGAGCCACGGTGGTCCGGGAGGTGATCGTGGCCCGGTCCTTGAACACGGTGACGCCGTGGCTCTTCTCCAGGGCGGCGATGCCGCTGCTGAGCTGCTTGGAGACGGCGTTTTTCCGCTCGATGATTTTGGCGTAGTCAAAGGTCACATCCCCGGCGGTGACGCCGAAGGCCCCCCCGTTTTTCGCTTCATAGTACACGTCGGCGGAGTGAAGCAGGGTTTTTGTAGGGATGCACCCCCGGTTCAGGCAGGTGCCGCCCAGTTCAGCTTCCTCTACCAAGGCGGCTTTCAAGCCGTTCTGGGCCAGGCGGATGGCACAGGCGTAGCCTCCAGGTCCTCCGCCCACAACANCCGCGTCAAATTTCTGCATACGGTAACCCTCCCTTAAATCAGCAAAACCGGGTTTTGCAGATAGTTCTTTACCTTCTGGAGGAACTTCGCCGCCTCGGCTCCGTCAATGATGCGGTGGTCATAGCTCAGGCNCAGGGCGCACATGGATTTAATCACGATTTCGTCCTCGCCCTCAGCGTTGGTCACCACCACCGGGGTTTTGGCGATCTTGCCCACGGCCAGAATGGCGGACTCCGGCGGGTTGATGATAGCCACAAAGTCGTCCAGGTCGAACATGCCGAGAGAGGACACCNTGAAGGTGCCGCCGTGGTAGTCCGCGTCCGTCAGCTTGCCGTCCCGGGCCTTTTCAATCAGCTCGGCGGACTTCGCCGCNNTGCCGGTGAGGCCGATGATATCCGCGTCCTTGATGACCGGGACGATGAGCCCGCCGGGGACGGAGACGGCGGTGCCCACGTTCACATAGTCGTGGTATAGGATATCATTCCCCTCCACGGAGGCGTTGACAATGGGCATATCCATCAGGGCCTTGGCGCAGGCCCGGACGATGATATCATTATAGGAGACCTTAATTCCCAGATCCTTGTACTGCTTGCGCAGGGCAATGGCGGCGGTCATGTCCACTTTGATGCGGTGGTTAGTCTGGGCGTTGGTTTCCTTGCTGGCCAGCATGTTCCGGGAGATAGCCTTGCGCATGCCGGACATCTTCTCCGTATGAGTGACCCGGGACTGCTGAACAGGGGCGGGAGCCTCCTGGGCCGCGGACGCGGCGGGGATCGCCGCCGCGTCCGCGCCGGGCAGGTCGGCGGCGGTGATTTTCCCATTGGGGCCGGTGCCGGCGACGCCGCCCAGGTCCACGCCCTGAGCCCTGGCAATGTTTGCCGCCAGGGGCGTCACGGCGGGCTTGTTCGCCATGTAGGCGTTTACATCCCGCTCAATCACCAGCCCGTCGGGGCCGGAGCCGGGGACGGCGGCGATATCCACGCCGTTTTCCTCCGCCCGGAGCCGGGCCCGGGGAGATGAGAACACCCGCTCGCCAGGAGCCCGCTCCACGGCGGGAGCGGCGGGAGCTTCGACGGCGGCGGCGGGAGCCACCTCAGCAGGGGCGGTCGCGGCGGCGGGGGCCGCGTCACCGCCCAGAAGGGCGGGGATGTCCTCACCGGGCTCGCCCAGAACGGCGATGGGCTGGGTGATGG
>NZ_CAJMXG010000243.1:0-3960 GCF_905219725.1 Oscillibacter sp. CU971 | reverse complement strand
GCCGGGTCTATGCAGACCACATTGAGATCAAGATATTTACGGGAAAGAGCTCCCTGCGCCGGAAGCTGTCGAAAAGCAATAACCTGCCTATCTCGACGATCAGCTCAGGTTTACCGTTGAAAGGAGAAAGTAAAGTGGTAAACGATAAAGTGGTCCAAAGCGAGAAAGGGCTTAGAAGACAGATCAGGCAAAATCTCAATAAGGAGATCCATCCCAATACTAAGCCCAGCATCGACTTTATCTATAAGATCCTGGAGGACAGCTATAACAGCGGCCTCGTCTATGATGTGACGGATATGCGCAACGCTGTTCTGGCCTTCGCGGCCAACAGCAGCAACAAATCCGAGTATTGCATCAAACTGGTCAACCGGATGAAGTTCAAGTCCGACGATCAGTCTCCCTCGGCGAAGGACGACAAGGCCAAGCTGGTGTTCTACGACGTGGAGGTCTTCCCCAACCTGTTCCTGGTGAACTGGAAGTTCGAGGGCCCGGGGGCGTCGGTGGTGCGGATGATCAATCCCACCTCCAAGGAGATTGAGGAACTGATGAAGTTCAACCTGGTCGGCTTCAACTGCCGCCGGTATGACAATCACATCCTCTACGCCCGTCTGATGGGATACACCAACGAGCAGCTCTATAACCTGTCCCAGCGCATCATCAGCAGCGAGAAAAAGGCCCGGAGCAACAACTGCTTCTTTGGTGAGGCGTATAACGTCTCGTATACGGACGTCTATGATTTCTGCTCCAAAAAGCAGTCTCTGAAGAAGTGGGAAATCGAGTTGGGCATCCACCATCAGGAGCTGGGCCTTCCCTGGGATCAGCCGGTGCCGGAGAACATGTGGATGAAGGTCGCCGAATACTGCGACAACGACGTTATTGCCACTGAAGCTGTATTCAACGCCCGGAAGGCGGACTTCGTTGCTCGAGAGATTCTGGCGGACGTGGCCGGCATGACGGTCAATGACACCACCAACACCCTGACCGCCCGGATTATCTTTGGCGGGAACCGTAAGCCGCAGGATGTGTTTAACTATCGGGATATGGGCGACGTGAGCCAGATATTTGATCCTGACGGAGATCTGCCTTTTACCATGGGCTCCCAGGAGTTCGATCGGTATACGGCCTTCGACAAAAAGAAGCGGCCTATCTTCCCTGGGTACAAGTTTGAGAACGGCAAGTCCATCTATCGCGGCGAGGAGGTTGGCGAAGGCGGCTATGTCTATGCCGAGCCCGGAATGTACGGGAACATCGCCCTGCTGGACATCGCCTCCATGCACCCCAGTTCCATCATCGCGGAGGAGCTCTTCGGCCCCGAGTTCACCAAGCGGTTCGAGGAGATCAAGGAAGCCCGTGTCGCCATCAAGCACAAGGACTTTGACCGGGCCCGCAAGATGCTGAACGGCGCTTTGGCAAAGTATCTGACCGATGAGAACGCCGCTGCTGATCTGGCTCAGGCTCTGAAGATTGCCATCAACTCGGTTTACGGCCTTACCTCTGCCAACTTCGAGAACCCCTTCCGAGACAACCGGAACCGGGACAACATCGTCGCCAAACGCGGAGCCCTGTTCATGGTCAACCTCAAGCACGAGGTCCAGAAACGGGGCTTTACTGTTGCCCACATCAAGACGGACTCCATCAAGATCCCCGATGCTACGCCGGAGATCATTCAGTTTGTCACCGACTACGGCAAGCTCTACGGTTATATTTTCGAGCATGAAGACACTTATGACCGTATGTGTCTGGTGAACAATGCCGTCTACATCGCCAAGTATAAGACCCCTCATATTGACAAAAAAACTGGGAAAGAAATCTGGTGGACGGCCACCGGGACGCAGTTCCAGGTTCCCTATGTGTTCAAGAAGCTCTTCAGTCATGAGGAGATCACCTTCGAGGACATGTGCGAGACCAAGTCGGTAAAGGATGCTCTATATTTGGATATGAACGAGAAGCTGCCGGATGTGTCCGAGTATGAGAAAGAGCATACGACTCTATGGAAGGATATTTGCGATATGACGCTCCCTCATGATGCAGAAATGGAGCGTAAATGTGCAAGAGCCGAGGAGTTGTCTGATCTCATTGCTCAGGGTCACAACTACGTCTTTATCGGAAAGGTCGGTCAGTTCTGTCCTATGATGGACGGCTTCGGCGGCGGTGTCCTGCTTCGCCAAACGGATAACAAGAAGACCGGCGAAAAGGGCTATGCCGCTGTGACTGGCACGAAGGGCTACCGCTGGATGGAATCCGAGATGGTCAGACAACTGGACAAGCAAGACGGTATCGACCGGAGCTATTATGACGCCATGGTGGACGCGGCTATTCAGGACATTTCCGGTTATGGTGACTTCGAGTGGTTCGTCTCCGAAGACCCTTACGTCAAGGTCGAGGACGATACCCCGCCGTGGGAAAGTCCCGGCGAGCCTTGGCAGTCCGACGACAACATCGCCTTTGATGTGCGCTAAAACTACACACTCTGTTGTGGAAGGAGAGGATGCCTGTAACAGGGCGTCTTCTCTTTTATATTTTTGAAAAGGAGACTTTATCAATGGCTTATCAGAATGTTGACAACATCGTGATCGAAAATGCCCGCCTTCTCTTCCGGAACTTCGCCGGTAACGAGAGCAAGTACAACCGCGCCGGACAGCGCAACTTCTGCGTCTTCATCGACGATCCCGACGAGGCTCAGAAGCTGATCAATGACGGTTGGAATGTTCGCATCCTGGCTCCCCGCGAGGATGACGAGACGGCTCGCTACTATCTCCAGGTGGCTGTCGGTTTCCAGAACATCCCGCCCGTAATCCATATGATGACCCGGCGGAACCGGCGCGGGACTGAGCTGGATGAGGAGTCCGTCGGCACCCTTGACTATGCGGAGATCCGCAACGTGGATTTAACGATCCGTCCCTACTCCTGGGAGGTCAACGGCAAAACCGGCGTCAAAGCCTACCTCAAGTCCATGTGGGTCACTATTGAGGAAGACGAGTTCGCGGCCAAGTATGCCGCTGNGGAGGGCCCGGAGGAGTAATCCGGTTGGCGTTTTCTATGACGGTCCATTCATGCCTGGGGCGCTGGTTCGTTGATAGCCAGCGCTCCGCCGTGTTTGAAAGGGGTATGTACCATGAAACCGTTTTGGAGCAAACCGAACAAGAAGCGCAAGTCAAGTGTACGGACGAAGCCCAAACCGAAAGCGCTGCCTACTCCAAAGCCAAGACCCGAACCATGGAAACCGCCGAATCCCCCGAAATTACCGCCAAGACCCGCACCAACGTATACGCTGCCGCCACCGCCAAAAGTCATGAAGCCGGAGCCCATTCAGAAACCTGAGCCTCAGAAGGTAGTCAGAAAGCCTCGAACGGCTCAAAAAGAGTTTCTGAAAACTTTCCACTGCCTTGCTGTCCGATGGAGAGATTGGGATATTTGGACTGACTTTGTGACTATGGCGGCGTGCAGCATTTCTAACGCGGTGGATAAATCCCATTTCGACGAGCGGGAGAAAACCTATCTGCGGATCATCAACAAGTACGAGAAAGAGGAGCAGCAACTTTTCCCTCAACTCCTCGCCTACACCGTTCTGGCTCTTGAGGAAAACCCAGAGCAAGATTTTCTCGGTGATATTTACACCGAACTTGGACTCAACAGCAAAGAGCACAAACAGATATTTACGCCCTACCATGTCTGTCACATGATGGCGGAGATCACATTTGGCGACCTTGTAGCACAAGTAGAAAAGAAGGGATTTGTTGAAATCAATGACTGCTGCTGTGGAGCTGGAGCAACGTTGATTGCCGCCGCGAATGTGGCGAAGTACAAACTGGAAAAGGCCGGTCTCAACTTCCAGAATCATATTTTGATCAGCGGTCAGGACATTGACTATCTCGTGACCATGATGTGCTACATCCAGCTTTCTCTCCTCGGTGTGGCTGGATATTTCAAAGTCGGCAATTCCCTTACGGAGCCTATGAC
>NZ_CAJMXG010000242.1:0-3962 GCF_905219725.1 Oscillibacter sp. CU971 | reverse complement strand
GCTCCTCCAAGGCCTTTTTGGCCCCGCCGCTGAGAGGGACCTCCCGCTGGGGAAGGCAGAGACGGTCTCCCCGCACCTGGTCCCACGTCAGGGAGATGAGCTCTTCCAGCCGCAGCCCCGCCTGCCAGGTCAGCCACAGGGCAATTCCGGCGGGGCTGGTTCCCTCGGCCCGCAGGAGCTTCCACAGGGCGAACTCGTCAATCTGGACGGAGTCCTNCCGGCGGATGCGGGTGGAAATTTTTTTCTCCTCCAAATGCTCCGCGAAATGGACGTTGAGTCCCGCCGCCTCCACGCCGGTAATCCGGGAGACATACTGCCAGTCATGCTCCTGCAGCTGCCGGAGGATAAAGTCATGACGCAGNTCGATGAGCCGGACCGACGTTTGTCCCTGCTTGTCCAGGGCCGCCCGGGCCAGCCGGGAAATGGACTGGGGCGTCAGGGGCTTCCGGTCCCGGTCCGAGAGAACCACCGCCTCCTGGCTCCGGTCCCGCCCGTCCCGAAGCGCCTGGAGCCAGTCCAACAGCTCCCGCCCGATGGGAACCTTTCGATCCGGCAGGACGAGGCACCCGTCCAGAAAGTCCACCTGTTCCCAGGTAAGGTGCTGGATTTCATCCCGCAGCAGCCCGGCCTGCCAAGCCAGGCGCAGCACGGCCCCCGCGGCGTTTCCCGGATTTTCCCGCAGCGCCTGCTCCATTGCCCCCTCGTCAGGGCGGTTGACGACGTAGTCCTGCATAGCGGCCCCTTCCCTCTATGTTACGTTTATTTAACAAATAAAAAGGCCATCCGGAAATCCCAGGAATGGCGGCCCATGTCTGCGCCAAGGAAAGCATTTCCGTTTCCCGTCCCCATTTGTTACGTTCGTGTATCTCAAATACAGTTCTATTTAAAAGCTCCGAAATGCCTGTGCCGCAATGAATGCGCGTGTTTGTCCTTCTGCATCATACGCCAAAAGATAACAAAAATCAATATCTTTCAGCATATTTTGCGCGCCAGTTCCCAAGGTTAGACTGAACAAAACAGCTTGGAAGGAGTGACATTCTATGACAAAACAGGAACGCGTCGCCATGGGCCAGCGCCTGCGGCAGCAGCGGAACCGCCTGGGTNTGACCCGGGAGCAGTTTGCGGAGCTGGCGGACATCGGTACCGGGTATTACGGCCAGANTGAGGTGGGCACCTCTCAGATGTCCATTGACACCCTCATGAAGGTAGCCCGGACCTCCCGGCTTTCCATGGAATACATACTCTTCGGGGAGGAGGGCGGAGAGACGGACCTGGGCTCTCTGGAAACGCTTCTGCGGGGCTGTACGCCCCGGGAACTGCGCCTGGCGGAAAAAGTACTCCAGCTCTTCCTCCTCCNGGGGGACTGAGCGCGCAAANAAGAGAGAGGCCCCGAGGGGCCTCTCTCCCTTTGCCGGACATGCCGGCAGTTGTCAGCGTATAAAGTTCATCATGGGCCTCTGCGCCGCCTCCGGGGCGGGGAGCTTTGACTCGTGAAGCACCTTCACCATCCAGGCCATGTCCCGTCCCAGCCGGGCGGCCACGGCCATGCCCTCCTCATCCCGGGCGGCCTCNCCGGGGTCCGCCCCGTGAACCACGCCCCAGTAATCGGAGGTCATCAAAATCATTTCCATGGCGTCCATGGTCCCCAGCAGCTGCTGATAGGTCTCCATGCCGCCGCTGCGGCGCAGGGTGCACAGGGCCCCGCCCACCTTGTGGCGGAGCTGGTTCACTCCGCAGCCCGCCGCCAGCATCAGACGGTCCAGCACGCACTTCATCCCTCCGGCAATGCCCCCGTGGTACACCGGGGAGGCCAGGAGAATTCCGTCCGCCTTGATACAGGCGGCGATGATTTCATTCACCCCGTCCACGTCCTGGACACAGCGGAGGCTCCCGGTGTTCAGGCAGTGGTAACAGGCCATGCAGGGCCGGACCTTGGCTCCAGGCTGGAAAACCTGGAACTCCACACCGGTGGCCTGAATTTCTTTGCCCGCGGCCTCCAGGACCAAGGCGGTGTTTCCGTTTTTCCGGGGGCTTCCGTTGATGGCGACAATTTTCATGGGGCTCCCTCCTTATGTTTTATTTGAACGCTCTTTCCGAACGACGAAAACCCAANGCAAAATTCCCTGGGCCAGCAATACGAGGGCCGAGACCGCCTTCAAAAAACCAGGCGGGCTGAACGGCTTGANAATCCAGCCCCACTTCTCCAGCCGNCAGTGTGCGNTGAACCAATAAGATGACAAAAAGCTGACCAGANTTCCCACCGGCAGCGCCGGGATGTCCCGGGTCCTGACGGTCAGCCAGTATAGCGCGGCCGCCCAAACCAGCAACGGAAGGTATCCCTTCATGCTCCTATCAGCGGCGTCGGCGTACATCCCCCAAAAGACGTAGGGGCACGCACTGACCAGCAGGATTCCCAGCCGGACGGTCCATTTTTTCACCATGGCGGTCCCTCCTTTTATCAGGTAATTTCATTATATCGGACCGGGAACAAAATTGCAAGAATTNTGGGAAACCCCCTTTTTCTTCCGCCCAAAGTGCGCTATAATAGCACCCGTAAATTTAAACCTACGGAGGATACTCTCATGCGGCAAAATGAAATGTTCCTGCTCAAGCTGGGCGAGGTGGTGCTCAAGGGCCAGAACCGCCGTTCCTTTGAGGACCGGCTGGTGGCCAACACGGCCCGCCGTCTGAAATCCTGCGGCAGCTTCCAGGTCTACATCCGTCAGAGCACCATCTACGCCGAGCCCACCACGGACACCTGCGACATGGAGGCGGCCTATGCCGCCGCCCGGCAGGTGTTCGGCGTGGTCAGCGTGGCCCGTGCGGTCCCCTGCGAGAAGACGGTGGAAGCCATCGTGGAAACCGCCAAGGACTACCTGGCGGACGCCTTCGCCTCCGCCAGGAGCTTCAAGGTGGAGAGCAAGCGGGCGGACAAGAACTACCCGATGAACTCCATCCAGCTCTCCCAGGCCGTAGGCNNCNAGCTGGCGGAGGCGTTTCCCCAGGTGACGGNGGACGTCCACAACCCGGATCTGACGGTCCATGTGGAAATCCGGGAGAAGNACGCNTACGTCCACGCCCCCGCCGTTCCCGGAGCGGGGGGGCTCCCCGTGGGTATGGGGGGCCACGCCGTCAGCCTTCTCTCCGGCGGCCTGGACAGCCCCGTGTCCTCCTGGATGATGGCCCGCCGGGGGGTGGAGCTGGAGATGGTGCACTTTGTCTCCCCGCCCTACACCTCCCAGCAGGCCCAGGACAAGGTCCTGGANCTGGCNCATTTGCTGACGGCCTACTGCGGCCGTCTCCGGGTGCATATCGTGCCCTTTACGGAGATTCAGGAAGAAATCCGAAAGAACTGCCCCGAGGAGTATTTCACCCTCATCATGCGCCGCTTTATGATGCGCCTGGCCCAGGCCATTGCCAAGCGGGCGGNGNCCAAAGCCCTCATCACCGNCGAGTCCCTGGGCCAGGTGGCCAGCCAGACCATGATGGCCCTGGCCGTCACGGACGACGTGACGGTGATGCCGGTGCTCCGGCCCCTCATCGGCATGGACAAGGTGGAGNATATCCGCATGTCACNGGTGATCGGCACCTATGATACGTCCATTCTGCCTTATGAGGACTGCTGTACGGTGNTCACCCCCCGGCATCNGGCCNCCCGGCCCAAGGTGGAGGATGTCCGCACGGCGGAAGCGANGCTGGATGTTNAGGGCCTGACGGCCCGCTCCCTAGAGGGGGAGGAATGGATCTGGGTCAAGCCTTGANCCGNTGCTCGCCCTTGCGGGCGGGGCGNNTTGGATACCAGCGATGGCTGGTGCATTGCACCCCCCATGTCGTCGGAAGAAACTCCGCCCACTCCGTCCCCGCCTAACGGCGAGGACTGCGCTCTGCTCCGTTCCTTCCTCCTCTCCCCACGCGGCAGGCCGCGCGGGGGCCCCGGTTTTTCTTGCCAGAAGAAAAAGAGA
>NZ_CAJMXG010000241.1:0-3999 GCF_905219725.1 Oscillibacter sp. CU971 | reverse complement strand
CTTCGGAATCCCATTGCCTTCTGCCGTTTCTTTCTTCGCGGCTAGCTTAATGACATTACTCACGGTGAGACGCATTTCACGGGGGTATTAGGGGGATTCCCCCCCTAACAAGGGTCGTCTGTTTAACAGACGACATACTTGCCAGGACAGCGCCGCAAGCGGCGCCGGTTTAGGGCTTCGTCCGGGAGGCTGGTTTTCAGATAGGCTTGTCTTTCCTGAAGAAGTCCAGCACAACAGCGGAGCGCAGATTGCCCTCCGTATAAATCCCCTATTTGCTTCTCTCTGCTCGTATCGATCTATCCCCTCCAGCCTTGGTGGTCGGTGCGAAGGGATGGATAGATTGATTTGAATAAACTCTGTTTGATTCTTATTAGTCTTATTAGGGTCGGTTTTTGAAACCCCTAGAAGTCGGTTTTCTCTACCTCTTGAAGTCGGAATTTCCGACTTCTGTACGTCTGAAAAATCGACCTCTGAAACGGGCGCAGCGGAGGTGGGCTCTGCCATATTGGATATTTCTGTGTCCTCGTGAACAGATATTTTCTTGACGAAAATCTTGTCCGGCTTGCCCTGGCCCTGCTTGATTCGCTCAATCAGGCCGATACCCTTCACGGTGTCCAGCTCCGCCAGTAGCCGCATGGCCTTGTTCCGGCCACAGCCAATGTCCTGACACACTTCTTTCACGGTGTAGTAGATGTAGACCCGTCCGGCATCGTCGTGCCAGCCGTTTCTGGCGGACAGGCTCATGCGGTCCAGCAGCATACCATACAGCAGCTTGGCGGCTGTGGAAAGGCGCTTGAAGTGAGGATTATCAAAAAGCTGATGAGGCATTTTGAAAAAGATAAATTGAGCGGCTTCGTCACCGTAGAGATAATCTGACAGGATGATTTCTGACATGACTGGACCTCCTTTCCATTTCTAAATGCAAAAGGGTGCGATTTGATAGTCGCACCCTTTTGAAATCAAATGACCGCTTGTCCAAAAACACAGCTAAAATAAAGGGACCGATTCGGGTGTAGATATTGTTCCGCAAGTCCTTGATTTGCAAGGGTTTCAGCGGGTGTACCAACTTCGGTCATCCATAGGTCATCAGCAGCACCCCATCCACCGCCGCCGACACGGCGGCGTAGTCATGTCCCTCATACAGCAATCCCCTCTGCCGGGTATCCGTCTTCGGAGCCAGCGCCGCCCAGAGGAACCTCCCCTGCGCCGCCAGCAGCTGCCGCAGCCGCCCCAAAAACGCCGCGTACGCCCCCGCCAGCTGGCCCGGCAAATACTCAAAATCCACATCCAGCCCCGCGAAGTCCTTTCGCAGCACCGTTTGCAGCACCTCCGCCGCCAGCCGCCCCTGGGCCTCGTAATCCGTCAGGATAAACGCCGCCCGGCCCGTGTCAAACTGCCCCGCCTCCGTCAGCGTAGACAGGTGCATCACCGGCTTTGTCCCCCGTTCCCGGGCCGCCTCCAGCATAGCCTCGTCATCCAGCGGCAAAAGCCCGCCCTCCGCCGTGATTCCGTAGGTGAAAGGCGCCATCGCTGAAAGGTAGGGCAGCTGCTCCGCCAGCAGTTCCGGCGTGATGAAGGGATAGGCGTAGCCGTTGAACACGCCCTCCCCCAGCTTTTCGCCAAAATACGAAACCACCAGAAGCTGGCCCGCCGCCAGGGATTCCTGTCCGCCCAGGGCCCAGTTATTCCGCCACAGCTGCCGCACCGTGGTCCCGTACTGCGCGGCGATGGAGGTCAGCGTCTCCCCCGCCGCCGCGACATGAACCGCCCGGGGAAACCGCACGACCAGCGTCTGCCCAACCGCCAGGGCATAGTCCGGCGGCAGCTCGTTGTCCGCCGCCAGCTGCTTTGGGGCCACTCCATATCCGGCGGCAATGGAGTCCACGGTCTCTCCGGGACTTACTACATGGATTGTCATAAGACCTCACCTCTTTCGGAAAAGCCTATGTCCCGTCCTTTGTCCCCTATGCGAATTTCCCTGCATACCCGGTCCGCCGCCGCATATGTATGGGGCAAAGGACAAGGAGGCTTTGCGGATGAAACGACGGCGGAAGTGGCCCCGATACTTGACCCCAGGCCTGGTCTTTCAGTCCGTTCTGATAGGCGGCGGCTACGGCACCGGGGCGGAGATCGCCCGGTACTTTGGCTGCCACGGCCTGATGGGCGGGCTGCTGGCCCTGGGAGCGGCGGCGGCGGGGTGGGCCGCGCTGTGCGCCGTCACCTTCGAGTTTGTCCGGGTCTTTCGGACCTATGATTACGGCTCCATGATGAAGCGCCTTCTGGGCCGGGCCGGGTTCCTCTACGATCTCTGCTTCAACGCCATGCTTCTCCTGGTTCTGGGGGTGGTCAACGCCACCGCCGCCGCCATGATCCGCGCCCTGACGGGTCTGCCCTCCTGGGTGGGAGTGGGGCTTCTCTCACTGGGCGTGGTCCTGCTGGTCCTAAACGGCACGGAGGCCATAGAAAAAGCTCTGTCCCTCTGGGCCTATGTGCTCTACGCCGTCTTCCTCCTCTTTTTCGCCGCCGTCTTTCTCCGCTTTGGGGACGCGGTCACCGCCGAGCTCCGGAGGGCGGAGATCGGTTCCGGCTGGTTCCTCAGCGGCCTGCGCTATGCCTCCTATAACCTCATCTGCGTTTCCATGATCCTCTACACCATCCGGGACCTTCAAAACCGCCGGGAGGCTGTGGCCTGCGGCGTTCTGGCCGGAATCCTGGGGGCCGCCCCCGNCCTGCCGCTGCTGCTGGCCATGGGCTGCGACCTGCCGGCGGTCTTGGCCTCCGAAACGCCGGTGACCGCCATTTTTGAGCGGCTGGATATACCCTGGCTCTACGTCCTCTTTGAAATCGTCCTTTTCGGCACACTTGTCGAAACCGCCGCCGGATTCATCAAGGCCCTGGAGGACCGGGTGGAGCAGTCCCTCTTTCGAGGCCGCTCCCTTCGGCCAAACCGGCCCGCTTCCTCCGGGCCTGCTCCGTCCGGTTCCTCTTGGCCCTGGCTGGCCCGGCCTCTTATCACCGGGGCCGTGACGGCCCTGGGCGTCTGCGTCTCCACCTTCGGCCTGACAGACCTCATCGACAAAGGCTATGGCGCTATCTGCNACGGCGCGCTGCTTCTTTTTGCCCTGCCCATGCTGACGGCAGGGGTCCGCATGATCCGGCGGAATGGGGCCTGACGGCTTTTCGACCCTTTCGCCCCTTCTTCTCCCCCGCCCTTCCAAAATACGCCCTCTTTTTTTGGCAGCCTCTCAGAGACTTTGTCCCTGCTCGGGCTTGTAATTCCCGGCGTATTATGGTATACTAACCTCACTTTTGCAGACGAGGTGAGTGAAATGGCTTTTTTTGGAGGACAGCCCAAGACCGCCCCCGCCATGGAATCCCAGACCGATCATGACCAGCGGGAAGGCGCCGACATCCCCGAGCTCCCCGAGCCCCGGAGCAGCACCGTCATCGCCAAGGACCTGATTGTCACCGGCAGGCTCAGCGGAGAGGGCGTGGTCCAAATCGAGGGCACCGTAGAAGGCGAGGTCAACCTGAAGGGCTATGTCATCGTGACGGCCACCGGCAAGGTGAAGGGCCCCGTGGAGGCCGACGTGATCCGCGTCGCCGGCCAGGTGGAGGGCAATTTGGTCTCCCACGACCATATCCAGCTGGAACGCACCGGCACCATCAACGGCGACGTAACCACCGTTTCCTTTGTCATCGAAAACGGCGGCCGCCTCAATGGACGGACCACCATGGTTTCCGAGCAGCCGTCCACGCCCCATGTAGAGGGCCTGGCTCCGTCCCAGCCCGAGGAGGCTGACGGCGACTGAGCGTTTACATCCAGAAAAGGAACTTGCCCCATCCGGTGAAAATACTTTTCGCCGGATGGGGCAAACTTGATTTGTTCACACTTTTTCTGTAAAATACTGTGAAAAGAGAAAAAGAAAGGAGGGCTTTTTCCATGCCCTTTACATTCCNGTTCGGCGGTCCCAACGCCTTTGGAGGGGGGTTCAATCC
>NZ_CAJMXG010000240.1:0-4094 GCF_905219725.1 Oscillibacter sp. CU971 | reverse complement strand
GGCGTGGGTGCCCACCACAAAGTCGATCTCCCCCGCCGCCAGGCCCGCGGCCAGGGCCTTTTTCTCTTTCGCGGTATGGGACCCCGTGAGCAGGGCGCAGCGGACCCCCAAAGGCTCCATCAGGGGAGCCAGGCCCTCATAGTGCTGCCGGGCCAGGATCTCCGTGGGGGCCATCAGAGCCGCCTGACGGCCGTTTTTCACCGAGAAGTACACACAGGCGGCGGCCACCATGGTCTTGCCGCTGCCCACGTCCCCCTGGCAGAGGCGGTTCATGGGCCTGCCGGAGGCCATGTCCCCCAGGGCCTCCTCCACGCAGCGGCCCTGGGCCTCCGTCAGGGTGAAGGAGAGCGCCCTGTAAAACGGCCCCATGTCCACGNGGCGGAAGGGCTCCACCTTCACGGTCTCCCGCCGCTGCCGCAGCCGCCGGAGGCCCAGGGTGAAGAGGAACAGCTCCTCAAAGGCCAGCCGCCGCCGGGCCAGCTCCAGGGCTTGACCGCCGGCGGGGAAGTGGATGTTCTCATAGGCGTAGCCCACCCGGCAGAGCTGGTGCTCCCGCCGGACCTGGTCCGGCAGGATGTCGGGCAGAATATCCCCGCAGGCGTCCAGCCCCTGGCGGATGGACCGGGAGAGGATCATCTGGCTGACTCCGGCGGTGAGGGGGTAGACGGGGACAATGCGGCCCGTGGCCTCCCGCCGTCCCTCCGGCTCCACCACGGGATTCGCCATCCGGCGGCGGAGCAGGTTCCCCTCCGCCCTGCCATAGAAGATGTAGATCTCCCCCGCCTGGAGGCTGTTTTTCAGCCAGGACTGGTTGAAGAAGGTCACATCCAGGGCCCCCGTCTCGTCCACCGCCCGGACCTTCACCAGGTCCAAGCCCTTGCGAATNTGGGACAGCGTGGGGGGCGCGGCGATCATGGCGGCGACGCAGGCGGGTTCGCCGGGGACCAGGTCCGCGACGCGGCGGGTTTCGGTCCGGTCCTCATACCGCCGGGGGAACCAGGAAATCAGGTCCCGGAGGGTGTGAATGCCCAGCTTTCCAAGGGCCTTGGCCCGCTGCTCGCCGATGCCCTTGATATAGCGCACGTCCGTTTTCAAATCCGCCATGGGGCCGCCTCCTCTCCAGCTGGAATTGCCTCCTCATTATACCCTGGGGCAGGGGGAAAAACAAGGGACTTCCGGGTGTTCCCGAAAGTCCCCGCGGGCTCAGCCCGCCAGCTTTGTGTTCACGTATTCCAGGAAGCGGAACTTCATGCCGTCCTCCTCCATGGGCTCCCCTTCGGAGGCCACCTCCCAATTGGGCAGCTTGTCCAGGTTGGGGAAAAACGTATCCGATTCCTGCACCCGGGTCTCCACCCGCGTGAGGTACACCCGGCGGCACCGGGAGAGCAGGGCGGCGTAAATGCTGCCCCCGCCGATGATCCACAGGTTCTCCGCCTCCGGGCCCCCCGCCAGCGCCAGGGCCTTCTCCGGAGAAGGAACTCCCTCCGTCCCCTCCGGCAGGGCGGCAAGGTTCCGCGTGACGATGATATTCCGCCGCTGGGGCAGGGGAGCCCCTCCCGTGAAGAACTCCAGCCTCTCCGGACCCATAATGACGGTGCCGTTCCGGGTCAGGGAGTGGAAATGCTCCAAATCCGTGGGCAGTGAAAAGAGCAGCCCGCCGTTTCGGCCGAAAGCCCAGCGCTGGTCCGCAACTACATAAGCGTTCATACATTCACCTCATACCGTGTCGGGAATCCGGTCTTCGAAAGGACGCCCCTTGTCCTTCATTATATGCCGGAATATCTTACACATAACTATAGCAAATTTCAAGAACTCCGTGTGCCCAAATTTTTCGTTTCCAGAGCCCGTGTTTTTGCCGCTTCCGCCAAAGATGGGGAAAATCTTTTTCCAGGTTTGTTGGATATTCGGGTTGCGGCAGGGCAAAAAGTGCGCTAGGATAGAGGTCGCAAACCGGGAAAGGGGGGACGGCGCCGTGTTCATTGGAGAAACCGCCAGCAAACGGGGTTACCTCAACGAGGACTTCCGCCTCTTCCATCTGAAGGACAGCCGGGCCCAGAAGGTGGACTATCACTATCATGAATTCGACAAGCTCATCCTCCTCCTGGGGGGAAAAGCGGCCTATCTGGTGGAGGGCGTCACCTACTTCCTCCAGCCCTGGGACATCCTGCTGGTCCAGCACAACCTGATTCACAGGCCCGTCATCGACCCCTCGGAGCCCTATGAGCGGGTGGTCATCTGGCTGGGCCGGGACTGGCTGGCCGCCCGGAGCGACCCTGGCGAGGCCCTGGACGCCTGCTTTGACGCCGCCCGCCGCCGGGGCTTCCATCTGCTGCGGACGGATGCGGAGCGCCGCCTCCAGTACATGGGGGCCGTCCAGCGGCTGGAGGAGGCCCTCCACTCCGCGNAGTTCGGCGCGGGGCGCATGGCGGACACCCTCTGCCAGCAGCTTTTGATAGGCGTGAACCGGGACATCCTCCGGGACCGCACCGCCCAGGAGGAGACGGACAGCTACCGGGTGGACCCCAAGATCGAGGAGATCCTGCGCTACATCACCGCCAATCTGGACGCCGATCTGACCGTCAGCGCCCTGGCGGGGCGCTTCTACCTCAGCCGTTACTACCTGATGCACCGCTTTAAGGCCGTCACCGGTTACACCATCCACCAGTACATCAGCCAGAAGCGGCTCCTCCGGGCGGGAGAGCTGATCCGGGCCGGGATGCCGGTAATGAAAGCGGCGGAGCAGGTGGGCTTTTCCGAGTACTCCACCTTCCTCCGGGCTTTTCGAAATACCTTCCACATGAACCCCAGAGAGTTTCGATAGATAAGGAGCTTCCATGGATCTCAAACCCATTCAAATCGACTTTACCAACCGGGACCTCCGGCGGCTCATCGTTCCCCTGGTCATCGAGCAGCTTCTGGCCATCACCGTGGGCCTGCTGGACTCCGTCATGGTCTCCCAGGTGGGCGAGGCGGCCATCTCCGCCGTGTCCCTGGTGGACACGGTGAACGTGCTGCTGGTAAACGCCTTCGCCGCCCTGGCCACCGGCGGCGCCGCCATCGCCGGGCAGTTCCTGGGCCGCCGGGAGCGGGACAAGGCCGGCCACGCCGGGGAGCAGCTGCTGCTCTTCATGATGGAGGCTTCCCTGCTCATCATGGCCCTCTTCTACCTGGGAAAGGGCTTTGTGCTGAACGTGGTCTTCGGTCAGGTGGAGCCGGACGTGGCGGCCTACGCCAACACCTATTATCTCATTGTGGAGTCCTCCACCCCCTTCCTGGCGGTCTACAGCGCCGGGGCGGCCCTCTTCCGGGTCATGGGGAACGCGAAAATTTCCATGTGGGTCTCCCTGGTGATGAACGTCATCAACGCCGGGGGGAACGCCCTTTTGATCTTCGGCCTCCGCATGGGGGTGGAGGGCGTGGCGATTCCCACGGTGGTTTCCCGGGTTTTNGNGGCGGCGNCCATGCTGGTTTTGCTCCNGCGGCCNGGCCTGGCCCTTCAGGTGGAGCGGCTGAGCCTCCGGCACGACCGCCGCATCATGCGGAACATCCTCCGCTTCGGCGTGACCAACGGCCTGGAGAGCAGCATGTTCCAGCTGGGAAAGATCCTGCTCCTCTCCACCGTCTCCGTCCTGGGCACCGCCTCCGTGGCGGCCAACGCCATCGGCAACTCCCTGGCCACCTTCCAGTGCGTGGCGGGGAACGCCATGGGCCTTGGCATCGTGACGGTGGTGTCCCAGTGCGTGGGGGCCGGGGACTACGGCAAGGCCCGGACCTACACAAAAAAGCTGATTAAGGCGGCCTATGCCGCCATGGACCTTTGCATCCTGCTGGTGTACCTGTCCATGCCTCTGGTCCTCCGGCTGTACAACGTCTCGCCGGAGGCGGAGGGCTATGCCCGGCAGATTGTCTGGCTCCACGGCTTCATGGGCATGCTGTTCTGGCCGCTGTCCTTCGCCCTGCCCCAGGCCCTCCGGGCCGCGGGGGACACCCGGTTCACCATGGTGGTCTCCTCCGTCTCCATGTGGACCATGCGGGTGGGCTTCGGCGTGCTGCTGGGGCGGGTTTTGGGCTTTGGCGTCCTGGGCATATGGATG
>NZ_CAJMXG010000239.1:0-4155 GCF_905219725.1 Oscillibacter sp. CU971 | reverse complement strand
CTGCAACCCGCCCTACTTCCCCCCCTCCGCCGGTCCCCTGCCCAAGGAGGAGGCCCGCCGGACCGCTCGGACGGAGGAAGCCTGCACCCTGGAGGATGTGTGCCGGGCCGCCGGGCGGTTGCTGCGCTGGGGCGGGGCCTTCTGCCTGGTCCACAAGCCGGAGCGGCTGACGGACCTGCTCTGCGCCCTGCGGGGAGAGGGGCTGGAGCCCAAGCGGCTGCGGCTGNTTTCCCTCCGGCCGGAGAGGGCCCCNTCTCTCCTGCTGCTGGAGGCCCGCCGGGGCGGAAAGCCGGGCCTGGCTGTGGAGGAGCCGCTGATTCTGGAGAACCCCGACGGCTCCCCCACGGCGGAGCTGAACCGCNTTTACTNTCNAGAGGAGGCCCCGCTATGAGCGGAACGCTGTATCTGGTGGCCACGCCCATCGGCAACCTGGAAGACCTGTCCCCCAGGGCGGTGGAGACTCTGGCGGCGGTGGACTTCATCGCGGCGGAGGACACCCGGGTGTCGTTGAAGCTGCTGAACCACTTTGGAATCAAAAAGCCCCTGGCGAGCTAGCACGAGCACAACGCCGCCGCCGCCGGCCAGGCGGTCCTGGGCCGCCTCCTGGCGGGGGAGAGCTGCGCCCTGGTCACCGACGCCGGGACCCCCGCCATCTCGGACCCGGGGGAGGCCCTGGTCCGCCTCTGCGGAGAGCACGGCGTGACGGTGACGTCCATCCCCGGCTGCTGCGCCGCGGTGAACGCCCTGGCGGTCAGCGGCCTGCCCACGGGGCGCTTTACTTTCGAGGGCTTTTTGTCCGTCAACAAGCGNAGCCGCCGGGAGCACCTGGAGAGCCTGAAAAACGAAACCCGGACCATGATCTTCCACGAGGCCCCCCACAAGCTCCGCCCCACGCTGGCAGACTTCTGCGAGGCCTTCGGCCCGGAGCGCCGGATCGCCCTCTGCCGGGAGCTGACCAAGCTCCATGAGGAGGTCCGCCGCTGCACCCTGGGGGAGGCGGCGGAGTACTACCGGGACCACGACCCCCGGGGGGAATACGTCCTGGTGGTGGCGGNAGCGGAGCGGTCAAAGGCCGCCGTCCTCACCCTGGAGGAGGGCGCGGCCCAGGTGCTGGCCCTGGTGGACGCCGGGCAGCGCCTGAAGGACGCCGCCAGGGAGGTGGCGGATCACACGGGCCTCAGCAAAAACGACCTCTACGCCGCCGCCCTGGAGGCGCGAAAATAAAAGCGTTCCAGAAAGCGGGGACGGTATAATTTTTCCTGTCCCCGTCCATACTTCCCTCAGACTTATTTCTATTGAGGGAGGAACTCTTGCATGGAACACAAATTNAAATCCGTCCTCANCGGCACGGGCTTTTATCTCCTGCTGGCCGTCTGCCTGATCGCGGCGGCGGTGAGCGGCTGGTTCCTGCTCTTTAGCGGGGACAAGCCCGGCGAAGAGCAGGCGGCGCCCACGGAGACGNGCAGCGCCCCGGTGGAAAGCGCCTATATCCCGGAGCCGGAACCGGAGGACGAGGAGCCCCCGGTGGAGGCCTCCGCCCCGGTTCCGGTGGAGGTGGAAATCGTTCCCACCATGCCGGAAGTGCAGGTGGACGACACGCCGGTGATGGCGGAACCCCCCAAGCTCATCGTGGAGCCCTTGAAGGGCGAGGTGCTGATGGCCTTCTCCATGGACCAGCTGGTCTACAGCCCCACCCTTGCGGACTGGCGGACCCATGACGGCGTGGACATCTCCGCNAAGCCCGGCACCACCGTGCTGGCGGCCACCGCCGGCACCGTTTCCTCCGTNGAGGACGATCCCCTGATGGGCACCACCGTGGTCATTGAGCACCAGGGCGGGTATGCCACCACCTACTCCAACCTTCAGGCGAGGCCCACGGTGGAGCCGGGGGACCTGGTCACCGCCGGGCAGANCATCGGCGCGGTGGGCGCCACCGCCTCCGCCGAGGCCGCCCAAAGCCCCCACCTCCATTTTTCCGTCACCCAGGACGGGGAGGCGGTGGACCCCGGCGAATTCTTAAAGAGCTGAGCCAAAAAGGCGGGCCCTCCGGGGCTTGCCTTTTTCTCATTTCTATGCTATGGTATATAGGTTAAACGACTGTCCGCCGTCTCCGGCGGCTTAAAAAGGAGTGGGCACCAATATGAAAACTTATACCTTCCAGCCCCGCGGCGTCTGTTCACGGGAAATGCGGGTGGACCTTGACGACCANGGCGNCATTCAGGATCTCCAGGTCATGGGCGGATGCAGCGGCAACCTCCAGGGCATTTCCGCCCTGGTGAAGGGCATGACCGCCCAGGAGGCCGTCCGGCGTTTGAAGGGAATCCGCTGCGGGGCCAAGAGCACCTCATGCCCGGACCAGCTGGCCCTGGGGCTGGAGCAGCTCCTGGCCCAGGGCTGAGAGGACCGGCGGGAAGTATGAAAATCGTCTTGGTCATCGACCAGTTCGACGACGCCAACAACGGAACCACCATCAGCGCCCGGCGCTTCGCCACGGCCTTGAAGGAGCACGGGAACGAGGTCCGGGTCATCGCCACCGGCAAGCCCACGGACTACAAATACGCCGTCCGGCAGATGCGGTTCCTCCCCATTGTGGAGCACCTCATCACCAGCCAGGGGATGCGCCTGGCCATTCCCAACAAGCACGTCTTTGAGAAGGCGGCAGCCTGGGCGGACGTGGTCCACTTCATGATGCCCTCCCCCCTGGCCATCATGGGCCTCAAGCATGTGGAGCGCCTGGGCATCCCTCACACGGCGGCATTCCACTGCCAGCCGGAGAACATCACCTTCACCCTCCACATGGGCAACAGCAAACGGGTGAACGACTTTGTCTACACCAAGTTTCGGGACACCTTTTTCAACCGTTTCACCCACATCCACTGCCCCAGCAACATGATTGCCGATCAGCTCCGCCAGCACGGCTATACCGCGCGGCTCCACGTCATCTCCAACGGCATCAGCCCCCGGTATACCTATGGGCGGGCCCCTCAGGAGGACTGGATGCGGGGAAAGTTCAACGTGCTGATGGTGGGCCGCTACGCCGGGGAGAAGCGCCAGGACGTGCTCATTGACGCCTGCGCCCAGNGCCGCCACNGGGACGGCATCCAGGTCATTCTGGCAGGCAAGGGGCCCCTGGAAAAAAAGTACCGGCGTCTTGCGGAAAAGCTCCCCAACCCCATTGTCATGGAATTTTACGAGCCGGACCGCCTGCTGGAGATCCTCCACATGGCGGACCTGTACGTCCACACCTCCGACGCGGAGATTGAGGCCATGAGCTGCATGGAGGCCTTCGCCTGCGGCCTGGTGCCCGTCATCGCGGACTCCCCCCGGTCCGCCACGCCCCAGTTCGCCCNGGACGGGCGGAGCCTGTTCCCCGCCGGGGACGCCGCCGCCCTAGCGGAGAAGATCGACTGGTGGTTTGAGCATCCCGAAGAGCGGGAGGAAATGGGGAAGCGCTACGGCGAACACGCCGGGCGGTACGCCCTGGACCGCTCCATTGAACAGGCGGAGGAGATGTTCCGCACCGCGATTCAGGAACAAGGGAAATAACGAGGAAAGCCCCGCCGGAAGGCGGGGCTTTCTGCTTTTCCCGCTGTCACCAGCGGCCCCCTTTTCGCGTATGCTGAACCAGCGACAAAGGAGGAATGCACCATGGCATATTCCGACCGGGAGCTGCTGGCGCGCCTGATCGAGTGTGAGGCGGGCGGCGAGGGGGAAAACGGCATGAAAGCCGTGGCGGGGGTAGTGATGAACCGGGTCCACGCCCGGGGCGGCGAGTACGCCCGGGTAGGCCAGGGCAGCATCCGAAACATCATCTTTCAGCCCTATCAGTTCGTCTGCGCCAGCGAGACGGAGGGGGGCGCCTACAACCCCCAGAACATATACAACATGCGGCCCGAGGCCATCCACTACGAGATCGCCGACTGGGCCATCGCCGGGAACCGCCTGCCGGACGTGGCGGAGTCCCTTTGGTTTTACAATCCCTTCGGCCCCGACTGCCGGCCCTTCTTCCCCACCGGCGTGGGGTACTGGCAGACCCGTATCGGCGACCACTGCTTTTATAATCCTACCGACGCATACTATAAAACTTGAGAGGTGTCCATCATGCCCAACACGAGCTATATGTCCCAGCCCCTGACGGACTGGTCCTCTGAGATC
>NZ_CAJMXG010000238.1:0-4173 GCF_905219725.1 Oscillibacter sp. CU971 | reverse complement strand
ATATAGGCATCCACTATGCGGAGAAGATTTGGCTTTATCGCCAGATACACATTCGGGTCTACATTTTGGGTTATGGTCATGCACCGAACGTAGTCCTGAGACTCCGCCAGTGTTTTCTTCTTTTTAGAAAGATAGGGTTTATGCCATTTCGACTCCCATTTTGAAAGTGAGACCAGAGAATGCTCCAGCTGAAGCGTTTGCTCCTTGGTATAGATAAAGCCATTAACACCGTCAAACAACTCTGTTTCCGGCACTGTAATTTTCAGCATCTCCGGTCTCCTTCAGTTGGTCAGGCCGGAGGCAAAGCGGGTGTCTCAGTGGCGTCATCGTCACGCTTAGGCGGCGTGATACCGTTGATGAACTCGCTCGCGGCGTCATGGTTCATGGCAAGCTCCATGAACAGCTTGCTGTAGGCTTCGGTCTGGGCGAACTTGTCCCAAACCTCCTGGTTCTTGATGAACCGGCGGCCGTCGGGAGACTTCTCTCCGTAGGACTTCCGAATGACCTCCTTGAAGGTGTCGATGATCTGCCGGCCGTTCTTGGCCGCGACGATGCGGTTAATCATCTCCACGAAGCCGCCCTCGGCGGAGAGCTCCAGCTCGGTCACCTCAGCCTCGGTCAGGTTGAAATAGAATTTTTCCGTGCGCTCCACGCCGTTGTAGTCGTTATAGGTGATTTCCTTCATAATCATTGCGATTTTCCCCTTTCAATCAACAAAAATTAAAGAAAGCGGAGCCCTCGGTGAAGAGAGCCCCGCTTTGCAGGTTACAGATGTACTTCTGCCGAGTCTTAGCCGGCAGCGACCTCGTCCTTCAGCAGCTCGATGACCTCCTCAGGCATGGGCAGACGGGACGCAATGGCCTCGCTACCATCCGCAGCATCCTTGCCGTAGATGATGTCCTCGATGAGAGCCATCTTCTCCTTGGAAGTCTTGGTGGAGTCGATGACCATATGGGCGGTGGGCTGGAAACCCGGAACGTCCACCGGGGTGGTACTCAGCTCCCAACTCATTGCAGAGGGCTCGGGACTGTCGTTCAGAGTCTGGCGGTTCTTCTCGGAGGGAGAAACCTGCCCGCCATAGATTAGGTGGATCTTGTAGCCATAGGCCTGCTTCATGGTATCGTTGCCAATCAGCGTCCGGTAGGACATACCGAACATCTTGCGGGGCTGCTGGCCGATAGTCACGCCCGGGGCGACCTCGGCATCGCCGTCACACGCAGCGAACTCGGGGGGATAGGAGTAGGCCTCGACGTTGGCCCCGAAGTCCTCAGCGGACATCAGGTTGAGATACTTCATGTTGTCAGCCCAGACAGGGGTGGGCTCGCCGCCGGAGGGGGTCTCATTGACAGCGGACAGCCCGTTCCAGGGTACGCCTGCGGCATACTTGCCGTCATCGTTCATGGGAAACAGGACGCCGTGGTCCAGACCGATCTCATACAGACGCTCGCCGATCTGATCCCATTTCATTCTGCCGGGTTTGTTACTCATTGGTTGTTCCTCCTTTATAAGGTTAGAAATATAGGTTGTATACGTCGTGGTTGAGATTGTCTGACGTAAAGTGGCTCTCATGGCTGCACATTGGCAGTTGAGCAATTTTGTGGGGGAGATCGCTGTCCGGGTCCTCATAGATAAGGGTCAGCTGATAGCGGTCGTGTAAGAGATAAGGCAAATTGTCAGCGTGTTTTGCCTCAATTTTGCTCCTCTCATAGACAACGCAGTCATACTCCATCTCAACGTTTGAGGATGGCTGGAAATACGCGCGGCATTTCTTTCCCTGCTCCAGATCATCAAGTTCCGGACAGCCAAGGATTTCACACAGAATCGTGTGGAGTTGAAGTCGACTTTCCGTTGTAAACACCCCCAATCGTAAGGATAAGGCGCGGATAGCCGACCTCCACCTTGGAGATTTTCCATTTGACGCCCATGAAAGTCACATACCGCATTCGGTGGAAATTTGCCCTGGCGAACGGATCGGCGACTATGCTGATCTCGTTCGCGACGTTGATGTCGTCGTTGAGTGTATCGGAAGATTGGAGTTGACGGGTATTCCGAATAAGGTCGCCATAGTAAGGATACTCAACGATCTTCTCCTTCCGCACACCCGGTCTCGTCTCAACCGTTTCAGCATAGCCTACCGATCCATAAAACTTCGCCATTTTGAACTTTCTCCTTAGGCAGCCGCGCCGGAAGCGGGAGCGACGGGCTCCTCCAGAGCGATGGCGGACCAGAGCCTGGTCAGAGCGCCGGACAGGCGGGTCTCAATCAGGTACTTCTCCTGGTTGAAGTCGATATCGAACTGGCTGAACCGGGTGATCTCGCCGCCCTTGGTGTGACCAACGGTGTAGTCCGCCAGGTTGACGAACAGGCCCAGGAGCTTGTGCAAAGTGCCGTCCTTGGCGGTGCGGGCCAGGCCCTCAAACTGCTCGGCGGTGTGGATCTCGTTGACGTTCAGCGCGGCGGCCAGATCGGTCTTGGAGTTGTAGATGCGGCGGCCGTTCATGTCGCGGGCCAGCAGCATGATGTTGACCATATGCGGGGTGCAGTACAGGTCGGGAGTGCCGGTGCCCTTGAACTTCTCACGGGAGTACAGGGCGGCGGTGATGATGGCCTCGGCGTAGATGTAGTTCTCACCGAAGTTCATGTCGGTGCGGGAGCCCTGGATCTCCTTGCGGGCAGCCTCGATGTCCACATCGTAGTGGATGGTGTAGAGGTCGTCATCGTTCCAGATGGAGCGGATGTGCTCCTCGGAGATCTTGTGCTCGTCAGCCTCGTCGCGACCGTCACCAATCATGATAGCGATGGCGATTTCCTCGTTGAGGGCCATCCGCATGACGCCCCACTGATACTCGATCACGTCGAAGTCGGTGATATCGACGATGTCGTCCCGGTGCATGGAGTCGGTGATGTAAATGGTCTGGGGGTCGGTGGTGCGCTTGATGAGCTTCATGTTGCCGGAAGGCACCTTGCGCTTGCCCTTCTGGTAGCCATGGGCCCGGATGTCGTCGCCGCGGGCATCCATGTTCTTGGTGCGGATGCGGCTAATGGGGCTCTTGTGGACCTTGTTCATGACCACGCCGACCCAGCCCTGATCCCGGGTAATCAGCTCGGGAGCGCCAGAGCGCAGATCCTTGTACTCGGGGAACAGGGCCTCGATGTTGTCATAGCCGTGCTTCAGCGTGTCGCTGTGCTGCTCGGTGTAGAGCTTAAGGGCGCTCTGGAAAGTGCCGACGCTCTTGGTCTTGGCAGAGGCGATGATCTCCGCCTGCGCGGCATGGATCAGAACGGCGTCCTGGTTGTCCTCGGCAGTTCTGTCGAAAACGTTGTGCTTCATGGGTTTGTCTCCTCCTTTAGAGTCATCAGATTTCTGCCCATCGGGCGTGCCCTTGTCGTCGGGCTTCGGGTCGGATTCAGAGCCATCCTGCATGGCCACCATACCGAGCATGGTGTAAACAGCGGTCTTCTGTTTTTCGGTAAGGGTATCGAACACGTCAGAGAGCGTCTCGCTGTTCTGTCCGTCTTTGCCATCCTTACCGTCAGGCTTCGACTCCGGGGCAGGATCGCTCTTGGGCGGAGTGGCCCCACCGTCGGAGTGGTACAGGGTGACCGGCTCGTTAAGGCCGATATAGACGGTGCAGTCAGCGCCATCACCGTGGGCCAAATCGACAAAGTCGATGAAAGCACCAGGATTAGCGCCCGCCGAAACGAGGCTCACCTCGAAGATGTCGCCGTGCAGAACATTTCCGCCCTGCTGCTTCAACCTGTTAGCCGCGATGGACAGGGCCTCGATGTCGCCGTGCTTCAGCAGAAGTTTAGCGGCGTTGGCGCTATCGGAGTCGTTCAGCACACCGTAGCAATAGATGCCCCCGGGGCGCTTCTCCAGATAGGCGTGACCAAGGATGTTGTCGGGGCTGTTGACATTGTGGTCCCAAATCAAGGGGACCTTTTTCCCGTCACAGTGCGCAAATGCGCCTTCCTTGATGGTACGGCCATCGGTACACTCAAGGTTGTCGCGGGTAGCCCAGCCGCTAAAGTCGTATTTGATGTTAGGGTCCATTTTGAACTTATTCCTCCTTCTGTGGTGTTCGTGGATCGGTTGGGGGCGTGGGCTCGCTCCCAGATGGTGCGCTGAGATTGCTGTTCCGGAGCTCGTCCGCTTTCGGGTCCTTAGACGGC
>NZ_CAJMXG010000237.1:0-4210 GCF_905219725.1 Oscillibacter sp. CU971 | reverse complement strand
GTATTGTGGAGAAGACGGTCCGGGAGATGGTCCGCCGTTATGGGTCCAGGCCGGAGCGGCTGCAAGCGGCCCTGGGGCCCTGCATCGGGCAGTGCTGCTTTGAAAGCGACGGGGACGTTCCCGCCGCCATGCGGGAAGCCCTGGGGAAGGACGCGGAGGCTTATCTGGAAAAACGGGGCCCCAAGTGGCATGTGGACCTGGAGGGGCTGAACCGCCAATGGCTGCTGCGGGCGGGCCTGCCGCCGGAGCGTATAGAGGCCTCCGGCCTCTGCACCGCCTGCCGCCGGGACCTGTTCTGGTCCCACCGGAAGCTGGGGGAGGCCCGGGGCGTTCAGTGCGGGGCCATTATGGCCGGAGGAAAATAGGATCGGTTTTATGAAGCTATCGAAGATTATGGCCATCGCGCTGGCGGTGGCCTGTCTGCTGACGGGCTGCTGGCAGGAGGAGCCCCCGGAGGAGCCGGAGGACGCGCTGCCTCCCTTTGAGGCGGAAGAGCCGGAGAAGCAGAAGGATTCTGTCCTGCCGGAGCGGTNCGCCCTGCCCTATATGCCGGGGCGGACCCTGGACCCAATGGACTGCGCCGACGGGATGCAGCAGACGGCGGGGTCGCTTCTGTATGAGGGACTGTTTCGGCTGGACGGGAGCTTCGAGCCCCAGCCCTGCCTGTGCATCAGCTATACCCACGACGAGGCCGCCCTCCGCTATACCTTCGAGCTCCGCCCCGGAGTGGAGTTCTCCGACGGATCGCCCCTGACGGGCCGGGATGTGAAAGCGTCCCTGGAGCGGGCCAGGACCTCCGACCGCTACCGGAGCCGCCTCTCCGGCGTCGCTTCCGTCAGCGCCAACGGGGACAGTGTGACCGTTACGCTGAACAGCCCCAACTCCGCCCTTCCGGCCCTGCTGGACGTGCCCGTCGTGAAATCCGGGACCCAGGAGAGCGCGGCTCCCGTCGGTACGGGGCCCTATTNCTACGCGGAGGAGGAAACCGGGGCCTATCTTATCGCCAATCAGGCATGGTGGAAGGGGGAGAGCCAGCCGGTGGACCGGATTGCCCTGGTGGAAGCGGCGGACGACGACGCCATGCTCTACCGCTTTTCCTCCCACGAGGTCCAGCTGATTACGGCGGACCTCACCGGCGTGCTGCCGGTGAGCACCACCGGCAGCGTGGGCTGCGCGGACGCGGACACCCCGGTCATGCAGTATATAGGCTGCAACACCGCCCGGGCGCCTCTGGACAGTCCCGCCTTGCGGCGGGCCCTGTCGGCGGGAATCGAGCGGGGCAATGTGGCCGGCGCCTATCTCTCCGGCCACGGGAAGCCCGCCGCTTTCCCGGTGTCCCCGGTTTCGTCCCTGTACCCGGCGGCGCTGGAGGAGGACTATTCCGTGGACGGCTTTACCGCCGCCGTGGCGGAGAGCGGCTATGTGTCCGAACGGCCTTTGACCCTGCTGGTCAACGAGGAGAACGGCTTTAAAAAGGCCATCGCCGCCCACCTGGCGGAGAGCTGGACCTCCGGAGGCGTGCCGGTGGAGGTCCGGGTCCTGCCCTGGGAGGAGTACGCCGCCGCCCTGGCCGCCGGGGACTTTGATTTGTACTACGGCGAGGCCCGCCTTACCGCCGACTGGGATTTGGGGAGCCTCCTGGAACCCGGGGGAAGGCTGAATTACGGCCATTGGTCCAACCCGGACACCAGCCGCCTCCTGGCGGAGCTGGCGGGGGCCCAGGACCGGACGGCGGCCATGCGGGCCCTGTGCGCCCATTTGAAGGACCAGGCCCCCATCCTGCCGGTGTGCTTCAAGTCCACCTCCGTGCTGACCCAGGCGAAGGTGGTGGAGGGCCTGGCCCCCACGGCGGCGGAGCCCTTCTATGCCTTGGGACAGTGCGCAATCCATCTGAAAGAGGACGGAGGGGCCGCGCCTGCGGAACCGCCGGGTTCTTGAAGGTAAGAAAACCTAAAACCGCCGGGAAAGGCGGTTTTAGGTTTTTCTGTATTACTTTGTGAATTTTGGGATTCAGCAATATCAGCAAAGACTGCCGCGATTGAAAAACACGCCGGCATTCGGCGGCTAAAACCTGCCGGCACCTCATAGGCTTTGACAGATGCCATCGGAGGCTTTATACTAAGAGCAAGCCGACGGAAGGAGAGAACCTGATGGAATTTTCCGAATATGTTCCCATATGGAATCAGCTGACTCCCGGGCAGCGGGAACTCCTNTCCGGNANCCTGACCGCCCGTACCGTGAAGACAGGGACCGTCCTCCACGGCGGCGGCGCGGACTGCACCGGGCTGCTGCTGGTGAAGTCCGGCCAGCTCCGGGCGTTTATCCTCTCCAAGGAGGGGCGGGAGGTCACCCTCTACCGGCTGTTTGACCGGGATCTCTGCCTGTTCTCCGCCTCCTGCATAATGCGGAGCATTCAATTTGACGTGACCATTACGGCGGAGAAGGATACCGAACTGTGGATCATTCCCGCGGACATTTATAAGCGGATCATGGAGCAGTCCGCCGCCGCGGCCAACTACACCAACGAGATCATGGCCGCCCGGTTTTCAGAGGTCATGTGGCTGATGGAGCAGGTTATGTGGAACAGCATGGACAGGCGGGTGGCCGCCTTCTTGCTGGAGGAGTCCGCCATTGAGGGGGCGAACCGGCTTTCCATCACCCACGAGACCATCGCCAACCACCTGGGGACCCACCGGGAGGTCGTCACCCGGATGCTCCGCTATTTACAGGAGGAAGGGATGGTCAGGCTGTCCCGGGGCACGGTGGAGCTCCTGAACGAAAAAAAGCTGACGGCTCTGCGGGACGCGTGAAAACTCCCCTCTTCAAGCTTTCATGAGGCTTGGAGAGGGGAGTTTTCCGGCTACTGATCCATGCCGCAGGCCGTCGCCGATTCGATGAGACGGCGGTCGTTGGACACCGCGTCGTAGAACCGGAAGCCGCCGGAGAAATTGTGGGCCTCATAGCCGTGCCCGGCCAGGATGCGGCAGGCGATGTAGCTGCGCAGGCCGCTCTGGCAGATCACATAGACCGGCTTGCCGGGCGCGATCTCTCCCAGCCGCTGCCGCAGTTCGTCCACGGGGATATTCCGGAAGCCCTCAATATGCCCCGCCGCGTATTCCTGGGGGGTCCGGGCGTCCAGCAGCGTTACGCTGCCGTCCCGGGGCAGGCCGCCCACGTCTTCGATACGGAACTGCTTCACAACGCCCTTGNCGAGGTTTTCGATGAGGAAGCCCGCCATGTTCACGGGGTCCTTGGCGGAGGAGTAGGGCGGCGCGTAGGCCAGGTCCAGGTCCTTCAGCCGGATGGCCGTCAGCCCGGCGTGAATGGCCGCGGCCAGTACGTCGATTCGCTTGTCCACGCCCTCATAACCCACGATCTGGGCCCCCAGGAGGCGGAAGGTCTCCTTTTCAAAGATCACCTTCATGGTCATCAGCTTCCCGCCGGGATAGTAGCCCGCGTGGCTCATGGGCGAGAGAACCACCGCGTCCGCGTCCAGGCCCGCCTTTTTGGCGTTGGTTTCGCTGACGCCGGTGACCGCCGCCGTCATGCCGAAGACCTTGAGGACGGAGCTGCCCTGGCTTCCGAGATAGCGGCTGTCCCCGCCGCAGATGTTGTCCGCCGCGATGCGGCCCTGTTTATTGGCGGGGCCGGCCAGCGAGAGCAGGACGTCCTGCCCGGTGACGGANTGCCGGACCTGCACGGCGTCCCCCACGGCATAGATGTCCGGGAGGGAGGTTTCCATCCGGCTGTTGACCACGATGCTGCCCTTGAGTCCCAGCTCCAGCCCCGCCTCCTTCGCAAGAGCGGTGTCCGGGGTGACCCCGATGGCCAGCACGACCATATCGGCGTGGAGCGGGGCGCTGTCCTTCAGCAGCACGTCCACGCCGCCGTCCCGCTCCTGGAAGCCCTCCACGGTGTACCCCAGGGCCAGCTTCACGCCGTTGGCACGCACTTCGCTGTGGATAAAGGCCGCCATATCCGGGTCAAAGGGGTTCATGAGCTGCTTTGGCCGCTGGACGATGGTGACCTCCATCCCCAGCTCCCGCAGGTTTTCCGCCAGCTCCAGGCCGATGAAGCCGCCTCCCGCCAGCACAGCGGACCTGGGATGATTTTGCCGGATGTAGTCCTTGATGCGGAAGGTATCCTCCACAGTCCGCAGGGTGAAGAGCTTCTCCAGCCCCACGCCGGGAAGCCGGGGCTGGGTGGGCTT